>CAMDDX010000042.1 GCA_945893075.1 Planctomyces sp. SH-PL62
ACCTCGAGTGCAGCAACATCCTTGTCGCCTTTCGTACCAAAGACTCCAATTCAAATTCCAACCGTCTGACTTGGTACGATTCCGTTTTTTAGCAATCGGGTAAACCCCAAAAACGTAGCTGTCCAAACCTCACGTTCACGGGGCTGGCCTTCAGCCCCAAAGGGGCACCACTCGATAGCCCAGGGCAACGCCCTGGGTTGGGAATGAAAGAGAAAGTCCTCAGCCCTGAAGGGGCGTAACTGGGAAAGTCGTCAGGCTAGTGACGCCCCGTTGGGGCTGAATTATTCCGGTTGTTGCACAAACCCAGGGCTTTGCCCTGGGCTATCGAGTTTGGCCCCGTTGGGGCCGAGAACAGGGAATGCCATGAACCAATCCAACAACATCCAGCAAACGCTGCTCGAACTGCATTACGGGTTGCTCGATGACGCCGAAGCCGCGCGATGGCGGCGGCGCATTGAATCCGAGGCTGACGTCGCGCTCGCTTGGGCCGAAGTGCTCAAGCTGACCGGGCAGTTTGCCGAGGCGGCGAAGTTGCGAGGCGTGCCGCACGGCCAGCGCGTTCAACCGCTGACAACTCAGCAACTGTTGCAGGCTCATGCGGAAGCTCGTGCGCAACGAACCGCTCGCTGGCGATTGGTACGACGGTTGGTCTCCGCTGTGGCGATCGTGTTGATGTGCGGAATCGTAGGACTGCGATTTGCGCGACGGCTGCCGAACTCGCCGATGCTTCCGATCCGTTTGCAGGCGATGAGCGTTGCCGACGGAGCACGCTCGGCACTGAATCAGTTTCAGTTCTCGGTCACGCGCGGCGACAGGCGGGTGATGACCATGCCGGCGATGCTGCATTTCGAGGTCCGCGCGTCGAACGCCGTTTTGCATCGGCAAGACGTCAGCACCGACAAGGCAGGCAACGCGAAGTTCGCCGTGCCTGCGAACCTCAAGCTGCCAAAGGATTCACAACTCCATGTGACGGCAACCGCTCCTGACGGTTCGCTGAGCTCCGTGCATACGACGTTGCCGCTGGAGCCGACTCGATGCCTGACGTATCTCACAGTCGATCGCCCGCTGTATCGGCCGGGTGAGACGATCTTATTCCGTTCGTTGACGCTCGAACGACATTCGTTGCGGGCCGACGTGGATGTGCCGGTTCATTTCGAGTTGCGTGATCCCAGCGGAGCGGCGGTTCCGAATGCTTTGCGCGACGGCGTGACACAGCGCGGTGTCGGCAACGGAGCGTTCGCGCTGCCGGCCTCGGCAACCGGCGGCGAATACACGCTGGTTGCCAAGAGCCTGGATGGGTTCTTCCCGGACGAGCAACGCAAATTGCTGGTGCAGCAATACCGCGTGCCGCGATTCAAGAAGGACATTGAGTTCAAGCGCCGCAGTCACGGCCCTGGCGAGTTGGTGGAAGCGGACTTCTCCGCCTCGCGAGCCGAAGGGGGATCGCTCGTGAAGGCGAAGGTCCGCATCACGGCGACCGTCGATGGCCGTGAAGTCGCCAAGCAAGAAACGCTGACCAGCGAAGCGGGCACCTGCGTGGTCTCGTTCCGGTTGCCGGAGCACATCGCTGACGGCGACGGACAATTGGCCGTGTCGATCGACGACGGCGGCACACAAGAGACGCAGGTGAAGACGATCCCGATTCAGCTTGGCAAAGTGAAAGTCGAGTTCTATCCCGAAGGAGGCCACCTTGTGGCGGGCTTGGAGAACCGCGTCTATTTCGCGGCGAAGAATCCGCTCGGCAAACCGATTCATGTCGCCGGACAGATCCTCGATCAGCAAGGCCGCGAGGTCGCTCGTGCCGAGACGGTGCGTGACGGATTGGGGAGTTTTCGATTCACTCCATCGCGTGGCGAAAGATATGTGCTGAAGGTCGCTCAGCCGGTGGATGTGACGAACGCGCCGGAGTTGCCCGCAGCGATCAGTGGCATGCCGGTGCTCGATACGGGAAGCGGGGTGTTCACGGCGGATGAAGCGATCTCGTTCAAAGTGCGAACGGATTCTCCGTTGCCGATTTTGGTGCAAGCATCGTGTCGTGGCATCAGCGTGGGCGAGTCGAAGTTCACAGTCGCTCGCGGGAGCACTTCGTTGAAACTGCCGCTCGCGGCCAACGTTGGCGGAGTGATCCGGTTGACGGTGTCCAACACGCTGACGACGCCAGCGACGCCGTTGGTCGAGCGATTGGTGTTTCGTCAGAGCGATGCGAAATTGCGCGTCAAGTTGAGGGGTCAGGCACCGCAGAATTCAAAATTGGCGGGGCCAAGCGTGATCTCAACACAAAGCTCAATTCCGCCAATTTTGAATTCTGCGGTGCCTGACCCCGGCTATTCGCCCGGCGATCCGTTGCGGCTGACTCTGCAAGTCACGGATGAGCATGACCGGCCGACGGCTGCGATGTTGGGTGTCACCGTCGTCGATGATGCGGCGTTGAGTCTCGACGAGCACGAGCGGCCGACCCTGCGCACGCACTTCTTGCTCACCAGCGAGATCAACAAGCCGGAGGATCTGGAGCACGCTAACTTTTATTTACCCGAATCACGGGCGAGCGGGGCGGCCGAGGCCGTCGATCTGCTACTGGGAACTCAGGGCTGGCGGCGGTTCGTTGAGAAAAACTCTTCCGAACCGAATCCCGACTTTCGTCAGCAAGTCGCCAAGCTCATCGACCTCGATGGCCGAGCGAATCAGCCGGCGGAGTTCGACAACGGGCCGGAGATCGAACAGCGGTTGTCCGCGCAATCGCACAAGGTCAACGCTGCGTGGAGCCAACTGCTGGACGACAGCCGCGTCGTGCTCGTAGTGATTCTGACCGCGTGGTTGCTCTCGATCCTGATGCGTCCGCGCTGGCGAACAGCGTCGGGAATTGGACTGTTGCTGTGGGTCATTACTGCGGGCGTTTCAGGAGTGCTGGTGGGATGCGGCAAGTCCGATCAGTCGATGCCTGCTTCGGCGCAACCAAGCGAAACGAGTGAAAGCGTCACTCGGGAAACCACCGCACCGAGAATGCGACGCGGGAGTCCATTCGTTGATTCGGCCAAGGTCGCCGACTTCAGCAATGTCTCAGACAAAGACCTCATTGCCTTCCGCTTGAAACCACCGTCAAACGTCCCGCAGCCCACCGAACCTGCGATTGTTTCGCAGGTGTTCAGCGCAGACGACAACGCCGCAGGGACCAAATCTGGAACGTCAAGCGCTCCGGCCAAAGACCCGCTGGCGACGCGATTGCTCAGTGCCGACGACTTGCGACGGTTGTTGGCGGCTCGCGGGTTGGATGCCGAAGGGTTGAGCGGCAAGTTGCTCGATGAACTGCGGTTCCCGGTGCGCGAGTACGCTCACAAACATGTGCGACGCGAATCGGGACTGCGCGAGGATTTCACTGAGACGTTGTTCTGGCAACCGCTGCTGATCACCGATGCGAACGGCGAGGCGACGATTCGCTTCGACCTGTCGGACTCGGTGACGACCTTCCGCGTGCTGGCCGACGCACACACCGGCGACGGTCGCATCGGCTCCGGCGGTGGCGAGGTGGTCTCTCGGCTGCCGTTCCAAATCGAACCGAAGCTGCCGCTGGAGGTCACGACCGGCGACCGCATCGACCTGCCGGTTGCAGTCATCAATCGAACGGCCGAGCAACAACAAGTGCAGATCGGACTGTCGGCGGACGGGACTCTGCAAGTGGTCGGCGACAAATCCCGCACGGTCACGGTCGCGGCCAACGATCAGCGCCGCGAGCACATCTCGCTGAATGTCACGCACGGTTCGGCCGAGTCGGATGCGTTCATCGAACTGCGAGGCATTGCTGGAGGATTCAACGATGCCGTGCGGCGCAAGCTGCATGTGGCTCCGAGCGGCTATCCGATTCGCGAATCGCTGGCCGGAGTCATCAACGGCACCGAACGGTTGAAACTGAAGATTCCCAGCGATGCCGTTCCCGGTTCACTGGCCGTGACGCTCCGAGCGTATCCGTCGCCGCTGGCCGATCTGCTGTCAGGCGTCGAGAGCATCTTGCAAGAACCGCACGGCTGCTTCGAGCAAACGGCAGCGACGAACTATCCCAATACGATGGCCTTGCAGTATCTCCAACAGAATCAGCTCGCGAATCCGAACGTCACGCGGAAAGCGAAAGACTTTTTGAATCGCGGCTATCAGAAGCTGACCAGCTTCGAGTGCAAGCAGCGCGGCTACGAATGGTTCGGCAGCGACCCCGGCCATGAGGCGCTGACCGCCTTCGGTCTGATGCAGTATCACGACATGGCCGAAGTCATGCCGGTCGATGCCGAGATGGTGGAACGCACGCGGACCTGGCTGCTTGCACGCCGCAATGGCAGGGGCGGCTTCGAACGCAACCCGCGACACTTGCATGTCTGGTCGGTGCAGCAAGACATCGTCGATGCCTATGTGTTGTGGGCACTGACTGAAGCCGATGTCGCTGCGCGGAAATCCGAAACTCGAAATCCGAAATCCGAAGGTGGCGATCTCAGCGCGGAGCTTTCTCATCTGACGGTCGTGGCCAACGCTTCGCGTGATCCGTACTTGATCTCGCTCTCTGCTGCCGCATTGCTCAACGCAGGACGGACGATCGACGGAGGGCGTCTGCTGCAAACGCTGACCGAACTGCAAGCGGCGGATGGCTGCTTGACCGGCTCAAGCACGGTGACTCAGAGCGGTGGGTTGTCGCTGAAGATGGAAACGACCGCGCTGGCGACGATCGCCTGGTTGAAGAGTCCGAAGTTCAATGCCTCGGCCGATCGTGCGGCGAAGTGGATCGTCACGCACCGCCAAGGGCACGGTGGGTTTGGTTCGACGCAGGCGACCGTCCTCGCGCTGAAGGCTTTGGTTGGATTCGCGAAGACGGTGACAGTCGCTCGTCGCGGTGGCACATTGCAGGTTGTGCGAGATCAAGAAATGTTGGCTCAAACGACATTGCCCGCAGGCTCGGATGCCAGTTCGACGATTGAACTGACAGGAATCGGCTCGAAGCTGGTGCCGGGCGAGACCGAACTTGAACTGCGTGCTCCCGGTTTCGGGCGTCTGTCGTACGCATTGGAAGTGCTCTATCACACACCCAAGCCGCCGAGCGATCCGAATTGCCCGGTGCGATTGTCGGCCAAGCTGGCGAACGAGAATGCCGAGACCCCCACGTTGACGGCCGGAGACACCGTGCGGCTCGAAGCATTGTTGAAGAACACGACCGAGCGTGGGTTGCCGATGACGGTCGCTGTGCTCGGATTTCCCGCTGGGCTGGAACCGCGAGCAGAAGAACTCAATGAGCTTCGCGACGCCGGTGCGTTCGATTACTACGAACTGCGACCGCGCGAAGTCCTGTGCTATTGGCGGACGATCCACCCACAGGCCGAGCACCGTTTCGCGATCACCCTGACCGCCACGATCCCCGGCGAGTACACGGCTCCCGCCTCGCGAGCCTACCTCTACTACACCGCCGAGCAAAAGCACTGGACCGAACCGCTGCGAGTGCGAATCACTCCATAGCCCAAGGGGCTTGTGTCTCAACAGAGATTTGCTGCTTCCCTGGTGAAGCAGATGGCCGATCCGCGAATTGCCGATCCGTGCCTTCCGCGTCATTTGTGTTCGCTTCAGGGAATGGACGGACTTGAGAGAACACGGATTTCACGGATGACACGGATGCGGCGGAAAACTTCCACAACGATCGGACTGGAAGATGCCCACGCTCAATTGAGACGAAGTCGGCCAGCCTCTACGCTGCGTTGGACTCCACTGGAGACCACACCACGACGAGGCAATTGATGGCAGAGTTTCAGACGGTCGCGCAGGTGGGCGACATCCCCGAAGGCGAAGCACGCGCCTTTTGCGTGAATGGCAAAATGGTCGCCGTCTTCCTGAACAATGGCGAGTACTCGGCGATCAACGACCTGTGCCCGCACATGGGAGCCTCGCTGGCGGCCGGATACGTTGAGGACGGCGGAGTGACTTGTCCGTGGCACGCCTGGCGATTCTGCATTAAGACCGGGACGTGGCTGGACAACCCGAACGCGAAGACTCGCACCGAAGTGTTTGATGTGCGTGTCGAGGGGAGTGCGATTCAAGTGCTCGTTCCGGACGTTGCCGTGACCGCGGCCGGAGCTGGCGGAAAATGAAGGGCGAAAAATCATGCGGGCATGCTGTCTGTAATTTTTCGCCCTCCATTTTTCGCCAGCTCTTCTTTGATTGAGTTTTCACAAAGGACATCTCCATGACGGCATCAGCAGTCCTGCGAGTCGACGGATTAGTCGCCTCGCCGCACTCGTTTACTTTCGACGAACTGCGAGCATTCTCAGACGCCGAGCAGGTTCGCGATTTCACTCGCTTCCATCCGAAGCGGCCGGGAGACGGCGTGACGTTGCGAGCGCTCTTGGCCCGAGTGGCTCCCGCCGCCGAGGCGAACTATCTGACGCTGCACGCCACGCGCGACGACTTCGCGGCGAGCATTCCACTGGCGGCGATCGTGGATGAAGCGGTCGTGGTCTATCAACTTGACGGAACGCCGTATCCGGAAGCCAAAGGCGGACCGTTTCGGTTCCTCATCAAGAATCCGGCGGTGTGTCACACGGATGAACTCGACGACTGCGCGAACGTGAAGTTCGTGGATCGCATCGAACTGACCGCCGGGCGTGGCCGAGACACTCGGCCTCACGACGAGCAGGAACACGAAGCGTTGCATCAATCGTAGCAGGCACACTCCGTGTGCCGTCTTTCATTACTTCAATTTGGCCAAGCGGACGGCACACGGAGTGTGCCTGCTACGATTCTCATGCCTTCAATTCGCATCGCCAATTTGACCACCAACGTCTTCGAGCCGGAGACGGAACTCCCGAATCGGCTCGCGCGAAAGCTGGGGCTGAATCCGGCCGACGTCGCGCGGTGGCGGATCTTGCGGAAGAGTCTCGATGCACGATCGCGGCGTGAGTTGAAGTTCGTCTACACGTTGCTCGTTGAGTTGCCCGACGGAGAGCAGACCGCGCGGTTGTTGTCCAAGACGCCGAGCGACGTCGAGTTGTTCACGCCGCCACCGTTCGAGGATGTTGCTTGCGGCCCAGCGCCGCTGGAACAGCGGCCGGTCGTGATCGGCTCCGGACCGGCGGGGTTGCTGGCGGGGTATTATCTGGCCGCGAAGGGGTATCGACCGCTGATCCTTGAGCGCGGTCAGGCGGTCAAAGAACGAGTCCCCGCGATTCGTGTCTTCGATTCCGGTGGTGCTCACGATCCCGAAAACAATTACCTCTTCGGCGAAGGGGGAGCCGGCACATTCAGCGACGGCAAGCTGACCTGCCGATTGAGCGGTCCCGATGTGGAATGGGTGCTGGAGCGATTCGTCGAATGCGGCGGCAAGCCGTCGCTCGTCTATGAACATCGGCCGCATCTGGGGAGCAATCGGTTGCCGATGATCGTTCGCAACCTGCGCCGCAAGATCGAAGAACTCGGCGGTGAGTATCGCTTCGGCTGCCGATTCGAAGGGGTCGATCTCGCAGACGGCTACTTGCGCGGCTTGCACACGTCGAGCGGTTATCTCGCGACGACGCAGGCAATTCTCGGCATCGGCCACAGTGCTCGCGACACTTATCGCATGTTGCTTGATGCCGGCATTCCAATGACGCAGAAGGCGTTTCAGCTCGGCCTGCGAATCGAGCAACCGCAGGAGCAAGTCAATCAGCACAAGTACGGCCGGCCGGAGTATCTCGAATTGCTGGGCGCGGCCGATTACACGCTGACGGCTCGCGGCGAGCGCGACGTGTATTCGTTCTGCATGTGTGCCGGCGGCATCGCGATCCCCAGTATCTCTGAGCCGAATTGTTTTGCGACGAATGGCATGAGCAACTCGCGACACGACACGCCGTTCGCCAACAGCGGAGTCATGGTGACGATCGAACCACACGAGTTCGGCGGCTCGCATCCGCTGGCCGGCGTCGAACTGCAACGCCAATTCGAGTCGGCCGCGTTCGAGCTGGCCGGCCGGAATTACTTCTGCCCGATTCAAACGGCGGCGGATTTTCTAGCGGGGAGATCGCCGTCGCCGGATCAGCGTTTCGAGTCTTCGTATCCGCGCGGTCTGACGCCGCTGAATTTAGACAACGTGTTGCCGCCGCCAGTGCTCTCCGCGATTCGATCCGGGTTGCCGTTGATGGACCGCAAGTGGCGTGGCGACTTTCTGCGCAACGCGAATCTGATCGGCCCGGAGATGCGCGGCAGTTCGCCGGTGCGGATCGAGCGTGATCTCGCGACACGCCAGTCTCCCGCTTGCGTGGGCCTGTATCCGGTGGGTGAGGGAGCGGGCTTTGCGGGGGGCATCATCAGCGCGGCGGTCGATGGTCTCGTCAGTGCGAAGCAGTTGGTCCGCGTGTTCGCTCCGGTGAAGTAGCGTTCGAGTGCATCTTGCGCTTTCCGGTCAGGACTTGACGGACTGAAGGAAACACTTCCAAGATCTCGCCACTGTTGTGCTCCTTCGCATTGGACTCGTGATCCAAAGAGTTGGCTCTTACTGAGGAGACGCGAACCATGACCGATTCAGTCACGACCTCTGCCGAAAACGATCCTGCCTTTTCACGTCGCGGATTTCTGGGAACGTCCACGGCTGTCGCGGGCGCGATTGCCGTGGGACGTTGGCTGACCACTGCTGGGGTCGCCGCCGAGGTGCCAGGCCAGACGGCTCATCCGCTCGATCCGCTCAGCGCCGCGGAAATTGAGCAAGCGGTCTCACTGTTGCGGAGCGAACGAAAGCTCGGCGACGCCTGGCGATTCGTGGCCGTCACGCTGGCCGAGCCGGCGCGGCCAGCGATGGTGGCGCATCGCGCGGGGCAAGCCATCGCGAGAAATGTGCTGGCGGTGTTGCTGGACACTGCGACGGGACGAGGGGCCGAGGCGACCGTCGAACTCTCGGCCGGAAAGGTGACGCGGTTCGAGTCGCTCGCGGCGGGGATTCAACCGCCGATCATGATGGACGAGTTCGTGGAATGTGAGGCAGCCGTCAAACGTTCGCTGGAATTCCGCGCGGCCTTGGCGAAGCGCGGCGTGAAGGACGTCGAACTGGTGATGGTCGAACCTTGGTCGGCAGGCATGTACGGCACCGAGCGACCGGAGGACAAAGGGAAGCGGTTGTCGCGTGCGTTGTGCTTTGTCCGCACGGCACCGACCGACAACGGATACGCTCGGCCGCTGGAAGGAGTCGTCGCGGTCGTCGATCTGGCGAAGATGGAAGTCGCACGCGTCGAGGACTACGGCGTCGTCCCGCTGCCACCAACGGCCGGCAATTGGGCTCGCGAATTCATCCAGCAGACACGCATCGGTCCGAAGCCGTTGGAAATCTCCCAGCCAAACGGGCCGAGCTTCACCGTCGAAGGTCACGAAGTCCGCTGGCAGAAGTGGCGCTTCCGAGTCGGCTTCACTCCGCGCGAGGGACTGGTGCTGCACACGATCAGTTATCAAGACGGCGAACGCGAGCGGCCAATCCTCCATCGAGCCAGCGTCTGCGAAATGGTCGTCCCTTACGGCGATCCCAGCGAGGGCAGCTATCGCAAGAACGCTTTCGACATCGGCGAGTACGGCATCGGCACGATGGCCAATTCGCTGCAACTCGGCTGCGACTGCCTCGGCACGATCAAGTATTTCGATGCCGCGCTGACCGACAGCCGCGGCCGGCCGGTGACGATCAAGAATGCGATCTGTCTGCACGAAGAGGATGCCGGTCTGCTTTGGAAGCACACCGACTGGCGGACGAATCAAAGTGAGACACGCCGTTCGCGGCGGCTGGTCGTGTCGTTCATCGCGACGGTCGGCAACTACGAGTACGGCTTCTTTTGGAACCTCTATCAAGACGGCTCAATCCAGTGCGAAGTGAAGCTGACGGGGATCATGAACACGACCTCGCTGAAGCCCGGCGAGAAGCCGCGCTTCGGCAATGAGATCGCTCCGCAGGTCAACGCGCCGTTTCATCAGCACATCTTCGCCGCGCGGCTCGATCCGCGAGTTGATGGCGATGCGAACTCGGTCTTCGAGGTCAACACAGTCTCGCTGCCGCGCGGCTCCGAAAACCCGCACGGCAATGCCTTCCGCGCAGAGGAGACGTTGCTCGCGAGTGAACTGGCCGCTCAGCGTTCCGTGAACGGCGGCTCGGCGCGCTTTTGGCGAATCGCGAACACTCAACAACGCAACCGGCTCGGCCGGCCGGTCACTTATCGCTTGATTCCGGGTGAGAACTGCCCGCCGTTTGTCCAACCCGATGCCGCAGTGATGAAGCGCGCCGGCTTCACGGCTCACCATCTGTGGGTCACACCGTATGAACCCGCCGAGCGATTCCCCACCGGCGAGTATCCGAATCAGCATCCCACCGGAGACGGCTTGCCGCGCTGGACGGCCGCCAATCGCAATGTGACTGATACGCCGCTGGTCGTCTGGTATGTGTTCTCCCACAACCACGTCCCGCGCCCCGAAGACTGGCCGGTGATGCCCGTCTCGTCGATCGGCTTTATGCTCAAGCCCGATGGCTTCTTCGACCAAAATCCCGCGCTGGATTTGCCGGCAACCACTTGAGGAACTGGGAAAACTCAAGGTGGTTGAGAATCGCTCAGAACAGCCTTAGACTGCCGCCCCTTTCCGCCATACGGAAGGGGATTTGGCTTGCCGTCTTGGGCGGAGTCGGCTGTTCTCGAAAGTGATTGATTCCATGAAGCATGTTCTCTCGGCGCTGGTGATGAACCAACCCGGAGTCTTGGCACACATCTCCGGGATGCTGGCGTCGCGCGCGTTCAACATCGAAAGCCTCGCCGTCGGTGAGACCGAGAACCCGGAATACTCCCGCGTCACGTTCGTCGTCGAAGGTGACGAACGGGTGCTGGACCAGGTCCGCAAGCAACTCGAAAAGATCATCAATGTCGTCCGCGTGATCGACTTCTCCGATCAGAAATACGTCGAACGCGACCTGATGCTGATGAAGGTCAACACGGGCAACGACCACCGCGCGGAGATCAAAGAACTGGTCGAGATTTTTCGCGGCCGAATCGTGGACGTCAGCCGGACGCACGTGATGGTCGAAATCTCCGGCCAGGAAGGCAAACTGGAAGCCTTCATCGAACTGATGCGGCCGTTCGGAATTCTCGAAATGGTCCGCACCGGCCGCATCGCCCTGCAACGCGACCATGAAGTCACGCCCAATGCGTAACCGCAGATTTGAAATCTCAAATCTGAAATCTGAAATCTTCCCACCTCGCACCACTGACAACGGACCAAACACGACACCATGCCAGTCACCATCTACTACGACGCCGACGCCGACCTCTCACTCCTCAAGAACAAGACCATCGCCATCCTGGGCTATGGCAGCCAAGGACATGCGCAGGCTCAGAACCTGCGCGACAGCGGCTGCAACGTGATCATCGGGCAACGCCCCGGCAGCGCGAACTATGACCTCGCCGTCAGCCACGGCTTCAAGCCGTTCTCTGTTGTCGATGCCGTCAAGCAAGCGGACCTCGTCAATATCCTGTTGCCCGACGAAGTGCAGGGCGACCTCTACAAGTCCGAGATTCGTCCGAACCTCAAGAAGGGTGCGCTGCTGATGTGCTCGCACGGCTTCAACATTCACTTCGGGCAAGTCATCCCGCCTCCGGGACACGATGCCGCGCTGGTCGCGCCGAAAGGCCCCGGCCACCTCGTCCGCAGCGAATACGAAAAGGGCGGCGGCGTCCCCAGCTTGATCGCGTTGCTGCCGGGAGCGTCTGAAGAATCCCGTAAGCTCGCGCTGGCGTATGCGAAAGGGATCGGCGGCACACGCGGTGGAGTCATCGAGACGACCTTCGCCGAAGAAACCGAAACCGACCTGTTCGGCGAGCAGGTTGTGCTTTGCGGCGGAGTCAGCGCGCTGGTCAAAGCGGCCTTCGAGACGCTCGTCGAAGCCGGCTATCAACCGGAGATGGCGTACTTCGAGTGCATGCACGAGCTCAAACTGATCGTGGACCTGTTCTATCAAGGCGGCCTGAACTACATGCGTTACAGCGTGTCGAACACCGCCGAGTTCGGCGACTACACGCGCGGCCCGCGCATCGTCACCGACCAGACCAAGGCCGAGATGAAGAAGATCCTGACCGAAATCCAAACCGGCCAATTCGCCAAAGAATGGATTCTGGAAAACAAAGCCAACCAAGCCAGCTTCCAAGCCGTCCGTCGTCGCGAACGCAACCATCCACTCGAAGTGGTCGGCAAACAACTCCGCCGCATGATGACTTGGATCAAAGCGAAAGAGCATTAAGCCGAGGCACGTCCTCGCCCCCGTAGCTCAATTGGATAGAGCGTCGGCCTCCGGAGCCGAAGGTTGGAGGTTCGAATCCTCCCGGGGGTACTCTGCGAAACCACGAGAACCCTCTGAGTTGCTCGTGGTTTTTTCGTTTTGCAAGACGCGGCGGACAGGGGCATCCGCAAAGAGAAATGCTCGGTCAGTTTCTGGCCGTTGTCGAAGCGGAGGAACGTCGCAGCGCGGTTGGTTTGTCTGCTCGATATCCGACTTCTCCCGAAGTCGCTGTGGTCACCTGAAAAGTTGGGCAATCTCTTCAAGTTTAAGGGACGCACTTCAATCAACTTCCGGGGGTTGATAAGGTTGGCTCAGTCTGAGTTCAGGAAATGCCGAAAAGGAAAGACCGTTGGAGGTCATCGCAGCATGTTGGCTCGTTGGTTGACAGTTCTGATCGCGCTCGTGGCTCAAGGCTCGGCTTTGATGTCGCCGGTGTGCTTTGTCCGCTGCATCGGCGCGGATGGGCAGCAGTGTGTCGAACTGGCTGGCCAAGGTTGCCATCGCTGCGATTGCCAGTCGCAGGAACGCTCGCCGGAAGTGTGTGCCGTGGCGACGTGCGGCGATCATCACGAAGACGAAGAACAAACGGAGCATGATGCTCCGGCGGGGTGGCAGGTTCGCTGCGAGCATTGCTCCTGCCAGCATTCGCCACTGGAGTTAGTTCCGCAGGTGCAGTCGAAGTCGCTGGTCTCTGACGTCCTGAATCAAGCACTGAATTTTGCCGCGGTCCCGACGATGCTGGATTTCGACGCGGCGATCCGAGCTTTGGAAAACGCGAGCCTTTCCGCCTCCGGCGGATTGAGGCCGCATGAGTCGCCGCATTTGGCGGTCGTGGCGACCGTTGTCTTGCGCGTGTAAGCGCTGTTCCGCATGACGCTTGTTCGCGGCTGTGAGCCGCGTGTCTGGTTGGCGTCGTTGCGTGAGGATTTCGTTTCCGCGCCGTCCGAATTGGATGAGCGTGGACCTCGCGCGGTTCTTTTGCGGGACGGACCATGTCCACTTCTTCGACTTCGCCCGTCTCGGCTCCGGCCGAGCCTGCGGGCCACGAACATCAATCTCGGGAACAGCAAAGCTGGCTCCGAACGGTCGTTGGCTCGGTGCCGATGCTGTTGACGTTCGCGCTGTTGGCGGGGGTCGCGTATTGGGGACATCACACGGAGTGGAAGTTTTCGAACGCGCAGCGTGACGGAGCGAAGTCATCGCAGACCGACAATCCGGTGGACTTGTTGAGGACCGAAACCGGCACTTTGTCGCCGGGCCAGTGGTGCGAGCCGCATGGCATCGCAGCGTGTCCGCTGTGTGATCGGTCGCTCGCGCAAGTGATCAAGCCGTTGGAACCGGCGTCCGCTGACGAGTTGAAGCGAGTCCAAAAGGCGTTCGCGGCGCGAGAACGTGCAGTGAACGATCCGCAATGTTTAGCAAGCGGCAGCCGCGTGCGAGTGGCGTCTAAAGAGGCAGCGGAGAAGTTGGGGATCGATGTCGCGCCGGTCTGGGAAGCGGCGATGACCGAATCCATCACGGCGAGCGGTGAGGTCAGCTTTGATGCGACGCGCGTGGCTCGATTGGCGGCGCGAGTGCCGGGGACGGCGTGGCGAGTCACCAAGCAGATCGGTGACACCGTCAAAGCGGGCGAGTTGCTGGCAATCATCGACGCGGCCGATGTCGGCAAAGCGAAGACCGAGTTTCTGCAGGGCATCGTCCAGTTGCGGCTCAAGACGCAGGCGTTGGCCAATCTGAAAAACGCGCCGGTGCCGGAACGTCAGAAGAAAGAAGCTGAGGCCGCGCGCCGCGATGCCGAAGTCCGGTTGCTCAGTGCCGAGCAGGCGCTCGTCAATCTCGGCCTGTCGGTCAAGGCGGCGGAGTTTGGCAAGCTCGATGTGGACGACATCGCGAATCAACTGCAACGGCTGGGGTTGGCTCGCGAGCTGTCGCAGACCGATACCGATCTGCCGGGGACGTTGCTGCCGGTACGGTCGCCGCTCGACGGCGTGGTGATGCAGGTCGATGTCATCGCCGGTGAGGCGGTTGATCCGGCGGACGTGCTGTTCGTCGTGGCCGACCCGCGTCAGATGTGGGCCAACCTCAACGTCATGGCGACGGACGTGAGTTGGGTCCAAGTCGGCCAAGCGGTGCGGTTCCGGCCGGACGGTGTCAAAGCGGAGTTCACGGGACAAGTCGCCTGGATCGGCACGTCGGCGGACGAGACGACGCGCACGATTCCGGTGCGAGCGGTCATGCCGAACGCGGACGGCAAGTTGCGAGCGTCCGCCTTGGGCGTCGGCCGCATCGTGCTCCGCGAGGAACCGCAGGCGATCACGGTCCCGAACGAAGCCGTGCAGACGATCGGCAGATGCCCAGTCGTGTTCGTTCGGGACAAAGACTTTTTGAAACCGAACGGGCCGAAGGTCTTTCACGCGCGGATGGTTCGCACCGGCGCGAAGGACGTCACGAATACGGAGATCATCGTCGGCGTCACTCAAGGCGAAGTGGTGGCGACCAAAGGGAGCCCGCTGCTGGCCGGAGAGATCCAACGCAGTCAATCGGCGGCGATAGCCAGTCATCGATCATCCATCTCCAACAACCAAGAGACAAAGAAGACATCTCCATAAACATTCCTTTGCCCCTATTCCTCTGCCATTCAGTTTTGTTGGCAGAGGAATGGGGCCAGAGGAATGGAAGACAAACTGAAAAGAGTGAGGCTTAGCATGGTGGCACATTTGGATTCCCAAAATCGGGTGGGCGAGACTTCTCTGCCACGGCGGTCATTGGCTGGCCGGCTGATGGAACTGGTGGGACATGTCATTCCCGGCGTGATGGCTCTGGCGGCGGTCGGCGGGTTGGTGTTTGCGGGGCAAAAGACTCACTGGCGAATCCCGAAGTTTTCGGAACTGCGCGGACAGGCCGTCGTCGAGAAGGACGATTGGTGCGCAGCGCACAACGTTCCGGATTCGGAATGCGTCGAGTGCAACAAGGACTGCTTGCCGCCGGCTAAGGAACGGGGCTGGTGCAAGATTCATGGCGTGCATGAGTGCCCCGTCTGCAATCCGGCGATCGCACAGATTCCCAATGCCGCCGAAGTCGCAGCCGATGAGAAGCTGCACTCGCAAGACGCCTTGAACTTTGCGCCGCGTCCCGAAAACAACAGCAAGTGCAAGTTGCAGCAGCGGCGGATTCAGTTCGCTTCGACTGAGATCATCGAGCGGCTGGGGATCGAAGTGACTCCGGCCAAGTATGCTCCGATTTCCGAATCGGTCATGGCCAACGGCGAGATCGGTTTCGATCCGACTCGCGCGGCGCGGTTGTCATCGCGCGTTTCCGGGACGTTGTTCCGCGTTGAAAAACAAGTCGGCGATAAAGTGAAACGGGGCGATGTGCTGGCGCTGGTCGATGCCGCTGGCGTCGGACATGCGAAGGCGGAGTTGCGGCAGTCCGTTGTGAATCTCGATTTGAAGACGCAGACGCTGGCCAACCTCAAAGGCTCGACGGGCGTGGTCGCGGGCAAGTCGGTGCAGGAAGCCGAAGGGGCCGTCGCCGAAGCTCACGTCCGAATGCTCGCGGCTCGGCAGTCGTTGGTGAATCTCGGCCTGCCGCTGCCAAAGGTGGATGACATCAGTGCCGAGCCGGAAGAACTCACGCGGCAATTGCAGTTTCTCGGCCTGACCGACGAATTGGCGGCGGAAGTCGCGAAGAGTTCGTCGTCCAGCAATCTGCTCCCGGTGCGCGCACCTTTCGACGGCGAAGTGACCGAACGGAGCGGCGCGCCGGGCGAAGTGGTCGCTCCGAACAAGGTGCTGTTCATCGTCGCCGACACGCGCGTCATGTGGCTGACGCTCAACGTGCGAATCGAAGACGCCGATCGCATTCAGCCCGGCCAACCGGTGCAGTTCCAACACGACGGACACAACGATTGGGACAGCGGCACGGTCGCGTGGGTCAGCCCCTCGGTCGATGAGGCGACACGCACGGTTCCGGTGCGAGTCAAGCTGCCCAACACGGCGGGCCGACATCACGCTCGGTCGTTCGGTTCAGCACGAATCGTTCTGCGACAGGAAGACAAAGCGGTCGTCGTGCCGAAGGACGCGGTGCATTGGGAGGGGGACTGCTACGTCGTCTTCGTGCGGGACAAGAACTTCGAGAAGTCGAAGTACAAAGTTTTTCACGTTCGCAAAATTCGCCCTGGAGCGACGGAGGTGAGGGATGAGGGGCGAGGGGCGAGGGGCGAGCCAATCCAGGCAGAGCCAAACATCGAAATCGCCGCCGGCTTGTTGCCGGGCGAATTGGTGGCCAGCGTTAACAGCGGCATCCTGCGGTCAGAGTTGTTGAAAAACAACCTGGGCGCGGGCTGAGCAGACCACAACCACTAGCCCGGTCGGGCTGGATGAAAAGGGCCTTCGCCCCAACGGGACGAGACTCGAAAGCCCAGGGCGCTAGCCCTGGGGGAACCGACACACTGGAAATTGAAAAGGCCCAACGGGCCGCAACCCGATGAAAGAACGCAATGAGTCACGGCCCGTTGGGTCTTCAATGATCGTTTCGCGACGCATTCCCAGGGCTAGTGCCCTGGGCTTTCGAGTCGCGCCGCTTTGCGGCTGAACCCCACTTCAAATTCAAGAAAGGAATCGACATGAACTTGAACTCACTTTTGATCCGATCCGTGACGGCGGCAGTGCTCGCCGTAATCGCTCCCACGTTCGCAATGGCTCAGGCTCGCAACGCCGTCCCGGCGGTTGCGCTGGCCAGCAAGGCTCAAGCGACCATCGACCAAGCGGCCAAGGATGGCAAATACACGTTTCTGCTGTTCTACAAGACGACCGACGCGGCCTCGAATGCGATGTCCGCGATGTTGAAAGAAACCTTGGCCGAAAAGTCTGAGAAAGCGGTCGTGGCCTTCGTTCAAGTCGGCGACCCCGCCGAGCAAGCGTTGGTCACGAAGTACGACGTGAGCCGTGCTCCGATGCCCATGACCATCGCACTCGCGCCCAACGGAGCCATGACCGGCATGTTTGCGCAGAAGGTCACGGCGGAAAAACTCGGTGAAGCGTTCGTGACGCCGACGATGATGTTCACGATGAAGAACCTGCAAGAAGGCAAACTCGTGCTCGTCACCGTGCAAGGTTCGGCGAAGGCTCCGGCTCCGGTCGCGATCAAGGATTTTCAGAGCGACCCGCACTTCAAAGACCGCATCGTCACGATCGGCATGACGGCGGCTGATCCGCAAGAAGGAAAGTTTGTCGGTCAAATGCAGATCGACCCCAAGGCCAAGGCCACGCACACCGTCTTGCTCGCACCGCCGGGCTTGATGGTCGGCAAATTCGACGCGGTCGCGTCGAAGGACGAGATCGCCGCCGCGCTCGCGAAAGCGGGCAAGTGCTGCGACGACCCGAACTGCAAGCATCATCAACCCGCGACACGCACGGCGACACAGCCGTCCGCGACACGGCGGTAACCCTGGAGTGTTGTGGCTCGACACAGCCCTCCATTCAAGAAGGAACAATCGCTCGTCATCACGAACGACCTCAACCGGACAATCAAGCCAAACCTCAAACCAATGGAGGGCGGCGTCAAGCCGCCGCACTCCAGGGAAATACCATGAACCTGAAAACCCTCGTGTGGCGTGAATTGGCGGAGCGGCCTGCGGCCATGCTCACCAGCACGCTCACGATTTTGCTAGGCGTGACGGCGCTGGTCGCGATTCGTCACGTCACCGTGTTCTCGGAACGCGAAGTCGGGCAGCAATTGCAATCGCTGGGTGCGAATGTGCTCGTGCTGCCCAAGGACGCGACGTTGCAGGATTACTACTCGGCCGACCTGACCGAGCGAACGCTGCCGGAGTCGCATGTGGCCAGCATCCTGTTGGAGAACCTGCCGGGCGTTGAGCGGCTTTCGCCGAAGTTGTGCGTGTCAGCAAAGGTCGCAAATCGCGACGTGACGCTGACCGGCATCCTGCCGCAGAGCGAGTTTCAAGCGAAGGCGGCGTGGCAATCGGTGTCGCTGTTCAGCAACAAGCACGATGGCTGCAAGAAGGCGGCGTGCGGCCCGAAGACTTATGACGCCGCGCCGGAAACGCTCGCCAGCGAACGGACCATCGACCAGTTGAAAGGGAATGAAGCGGTGATCGGAGCCGACGTGGCCGAGTTCTCGGGGTTGAAGCCCGGCCAGTCGGTCGAATTGCTCGGTGAGAAGTTGCAGGTACTCGCCGTGCTGCCGCGTACCGGCACAGTCGATGATTCGCGTGTCTTCGCGCACTTGCACACGGTTCAGCGGCTGACCAACGCGGGCGAAGTTGTGAACGCGATTGAAGTCATGGGCTGCTGCGAGGACGCGGCCGGCGGACTCGTGCCGAAGCTGGCCGAACTGCTGCCCGATGCGAAGGTCGTCACGATCTCGCAAGTCGTCTCGACTCAAGTGGGCATCAACCGCTTGATGAGCCAAATGTCGCTGTTCGTGCTGGGCATTCTCGTGATCGTCGGCGGAGCTAGCGTCGCCAGCACAATTTCATCGAACGTCCGCGAACGCCGCCGCGAAGTCGGCACGCTGATGGCGCTCGGTGCCACACCGAGTCTCGTCACGCGAATGTTTCTATTAAAAGCGTGGACGCTCGGCATTGTCGGAGCAGTCAGCGGCAGCGTGCTCGGCCTGATCGTGGCGATGGTCCTCGGCTCGCAGTGGGCCGGAGTCACCGTCAAGCCGCTGCCCGATTTGATCGCGCTCTCCATCGGAGCGGCTCTTGTCATCACCACTCTGGCCGCACTCTGGCCGGCTCGTTCAGCGGCGAAGCTCGATCCGTGCTGCTGCTTTCAGGAGATTTGATTCACTCATTCATCGCCGACACCAGCACGACGCGCAAGCGAGTGGTTCCGGCCCCAACATCACTCGCTTGCGCGTCGTGCTAATGGCCTCCGGCTCACAAAGGTTTTTTCAATCATGTTCCACCTTCAAAACATCACCAAGGTCTATCGGCGGCGGCAACAAGAAGTCGTCGCGTTCAAAGCCACGTCGCTCGACATCGGACTCGGCGAGTACGTCGCGGTCGTCGGGCCGAGCGGCAGCGGCAAGACGACGCTGTTGTCGATGCTCGGCGGCATGTTGTCGCCCGACACCGGCAAAGTGTGGTTCGAGGGCGAGTCGCTCTACGACCTGCCCATCAATGAACGCACGCGGCGGCGACGCGAGCAAATTGGTTTCGTGTTTCAGACGTTCAATCTCGTGCCGTACCTGACGGCGTTGGAGAACGTCCAAGTCCCGTTGTTCCTGCACGGCGTCGGTAAGTCCGAGCAACGTGACCGAGCCGTCGCGCTCTTGGAACAAGTTGGACTCGGCAACCGCATCGAGCACAAGCCGAGCGAATTGAGCACCGGCCAGCAACAGCGAGTCGCACTTGCTCGCACGCTGGCGAACAACCCGCGATTGATCCTCGCCGACGAGCCGACTGGCAACCTCGACCCGGACAGCCGCGAGGCCGTGCTGTCGATGTTCGACCAGTTCGTCCGCGAAGGCCGCACGATTGTCATGGTCACTCACGACCCCGGTGCCGCCGCGCGAGCGTCTCGGCGACTGTGCTTGAACGACGGAATGCTCGTCGCGCCTGAAGAGATTCCAACTACGAGGGCAGCTTGACCTGGCTTTGCCCCAACGGGGCGAGACTCGATAGCCCAGGGCGGTAGCCCTGGGAAACGGACACGCATGAAGACGAAAAGGCCCAACGGGCCGCGACTCAACGAAAGGACGATCACCCATCATGCCGCAATCTTTGGCCAACGCTTTGTTGCACGTCGTCTTCAGCACGAAGAACCGGACGCCGTTCCTCAAGACGCCGGAACTGCGTGGGACAATGACCGGGTATTTGATCGGCACGCTTCAGAACATCGATTGTCCGTCTCTCATCGTCGGTGTCGTGGAAGATCACGTTCACATCCTCTGCAATCTCAGCCGGACGATCACGATTGCGAAATTGGTCGAGGAACTCAAAACCAGCTCTTCTGCACGCATCAAAGAAGAAAGGATGGGAGTTAAAGACTTCTATTGGCAGAACGGTTACGGCGCGTTCTCCGTCAGCCAGTCCAACGTGGAGCCGGTTAAGACCTACATCGCCAATCAGGAAGAGCATCATCGCACAGTGACCTTTCAAGAGGAGTATCGACGGTTCTTGGAACGGCACGGCCTGGCATGGGATGAACGATATGTGTGGGATTGAAGACGAGTCACGGCCCGTTGGGCCTTCAAGATTCGCATTCGATCCGATCCCCAGGGCTAGCGCCCTGGGCTATCGAGTCGCGCCGCTTTGCGGCTGAACCACATGCCGCGTTGCGGCACCCCGACCTCCGACTTCCGACCACTGACCTCTGACCTCTGACCATGCTCAACTGGATCATCGACGTCTCACTGCGAAACCGGGTTCTCGTGCTGCTGTTGGCCGTGGGGCTGGCGGTGGCGGGCGGGATCGCGTTGTTGCATCTCGACATCGACGCCTTCCCGGATACGACGCCGATTCAGGTGCAGATCAACACGACGGCTCCGGCGCTTGGCCCCGAAGAGGTCGAGCAGCAGATCACGTTTCCGATTGAGCAAGTGCTGGGTGGATTGCCTCGGCTGCAAATTTTGCGGTCGATCTCGAAGTTTGGTTTGTCGCAGGTGGTGGTCACGTTCGAGGACGGGACCGACATCTATTTCGCGCGGCAGCTTGTCAACGAGCGGCTCGGTTCGGTCGTCCTGCCGCCGGGCATAGAGCGGCCGAGTCTCGGCCCGGTCGCCACCGGGTTGGGCGAGGTCTATCACTACATCGTGACGCTCAAGGGCTGGAACTTTGAAGGAGCGTCCGAGGCCGAGCGCACCGAGAAGCTGACGTACCTGCGCACGATCCACGACTGGTCGATCAAGCCGAAACTGCGCACGGTCCCCGGTGTCGCCGAAGTGAATTCGTGGGGCGGGTTCGAGAAGCAGTACCAAGTTCGCATTGATCCCGACAAGCTGATCAAGCACAAGCTGACGTTCGCCGAAGTCGTCACCGCATTGGAGAGCAACAACAAGAACACCGGCGGCGGCGGCATTCAGCAGAACAACCAGTTTCTGCTGGTGCATGGCCTCGGCCGCACGGTCAACGAGGACCAGATTCGGAACATCGTCGTGACGGCGAAAGACGGCTCGCCGATTCGCGTGAAGGATGTGGCGACGGTCGGCATCGGCCAGGAGATTCGTCGCGGCTCGGTGACGGCGATGGGACGGGGCGAGGCGGTGCTCGGCTTGTGCTTCATGACGATGGGGCAGAACAGCAAGGTCGTCACGTCGGCGTTGAAGAATCGCATGGAAGAACTCCGCCCGACGCTGCCGGCCGATGTGGAAATTGAAGTTGTTTACGACCGCACCGAACTCGTGGACTTCGTGATCGACACCGTCCGCCGTAACTTGTTCGAGGGCGGGTTGCTGGTCATCGCGATTCTGTTCGCGTTCCTGGGCAACTTGCGAGCGGCCACCATCGTCGCGGTAGCAATTCCGTTGTCGATGTTGTGCGCGTTCAGCGGCATGTTGCAGTTCGGGATCGCCGCGAGCTTGCTCAGTCTGGGCGCGATCGACTTTGGCATGGTGGTCGATAGCTCGGTGGTCATGGTCGAGAACTGCGTGCGGCATATCGCTCACGGCGACTTGCGGAATCGCAGCAAGATCGACGTCGTGCGCGAAGCGGCGGTCGAGGTTCGCAAGCCGACGCTGTTCGGCGAACTCATCATCATGATCGTGTACCTGCCGATCCTCACGCTGGAAGGGATCGAAGGCAAACTCTTCCGGCCGATGGCGCTGACGGTCATCTTCGCGCTGGCTGGTTCGATGGTGCTGTCGCTGACGCTGATGCCGGTGCTGGCCAGCTTCCTGCTGCCGCGCCGCATGACGGAAAAAGAACCGTGGCTGATGCGACTGGCTCACACGATTCACAATCCGGTCTTGAAAATCTGCATGGATCACCGGTTTGCGGTCGTGACCTTCGCCGCCTGCGTGCTGGTGTTCGCGTTCGGCATGATCGCTCCGAATCTCGGCACGGAGTTCATCCCGCAGCTTTCAGAAGGTGCCATCGCGATGAATGTCGTGCGTCTGGCAGGGACGGACCTGAGCGAATCCAACCACCTGAACTCCGTGATGGAACGCATGATCTTGGAAGAGTTCCCCGACGAAGTGCGGCACGCCTGGAGCCGAGTCGGCACGGCGGCGATCAACACCGATCCGATGGGGATCGAACTCACGGACATGTATGTGACGCTGTATCCGCGCGAACGGTGGCGAAAGGCGAAGACTCAAGAAGAACTGACGGAACTCGTCGAGAAACTGATCCGGCAGATTCCGGGACAGAAAGTCGCGTTCGAGCAACCGATCGAAATGCGAATCAGTGAAATGACCACCGGCACGCGCTCGGACGTGGCGATTTTCTTATTCGGCGATGACTTCGAGTTGCTCACGGCCAAAGGGGCGGAGATCGCCGCAGTCCTGAATACTGTCGCCGGCAACGCGGACGTCAGTGTCGAGCAACTCACCGGTCAGCCTGTGCTGCAAATCAGAATTCGTCAGGACGAGATCGCTCGCTACGGCATCGCGGCGAAGACACTGCTCGACTTGGTTGAGTCCGTGGGCGGCCTGACCGTGGGAGAAGTCGTTGAAGGCCAACTGCGGTTTCCACTGACCGTCCGATTGCCTGACCGCGTACGCGGCAGCCCGGAGACACTGGGACTGATTCAAGTCGCTACCGCCACCGGCGAACGCGTTCCGCTGTCTCGATTGGCGGAGCTGCGTCTGGTGGAAGGGCCGTCCACGATCACTCGCGACTGGGGTCAGCGCCGCATTTCGATCACCTGCAATGTGCGCGGCCGCGATATTGGTTCGTTCGTGGCCGAGGCTCGCGCCAAAGTCGCTCGGCAAGTTCCCCTGCCACTGGGCCGGTATTCTCTGGAATGGGGCGGTCAGTTTGAGAACTACGAACGCGCCCGCAATCGGCTGCTGATCGTCGTCCCAGTCGCCATCGCGATGATCTTCATGCTGCTGTTTTTCACGTATCACAACGTCATCGACGCCTTGCGCGTCTTCACCGGCGTACCGTTCGGCTGGGTGGGCGGCATCATCGCGCTGTGGCTGCGGGACATGCCGTTTTCAATTTCGGCGGCGATTGGCTTCATCGCGCTCTCCGGTGTGGCGGTGCTGGATGACATGATCCTCGTCAGCTATGTGCGACAACTCCGCCGCACGGGCATGAAGGTCCACGACGCCGTGCGCCAAGCGGCAATCACGCGCTTGCGTCCCGTGTTGATGACGACGCTCGTGGCCAGCTTCGGCTTTCTGCCGATGGCACTCTCGACCGGTCAGGGTGCCGAAGTGCAACGGCCGCTGGCCACGGTCGTCATCGGCGGGGTCATCGGCGCGATGGCCATGTCGCTGCTGGTGCTCCGCGTGCTGTACCTGTTCTTCGATGCCATCGCCCACGCGATTCAATGGGCGCTGATCCGCTGGTTCCACATGTCCGAGTCGGTAACGGCCCCGATGCTGGGCCTGTTGGTCGAACACGAAGAGAGCGAATCACGTCCCACCAGAGGTGACATCCGAAAGGAGGCCGAACCCATCGCGGAAGTCACACATCGATGAGCCATACCGTTCAGCCTCGAAGTCTCATGTGTTTCAGCCTCGAAGAGGTGTGACTCGAAAGCCCAGGGCGACAGCCCTGGGTTGGCAATCAACCATGAACGCAAGCCCCAACGGGGCGTGACTCGATGTGCTGATGAGGCGACGAGTCGCGCCCCTTCAGGGCTAAGACCGGAGAACAATCAATCCGCACCCAGGGCTAGCGCCCTGGGCTTTCGAGTCTCAGCCCTGTGGGCCGAAGACATGAAGATTCCCCCTATTTCACGAAGGAGAACTTGAGATGACGACACGAAAACTTTGGACAGCTTGCGGCTTGCTCGCGGCAGTGATGTTCGCGGCGAATGGCTGCGGCGAAACAGCCGCGCCACCGAAGCAAGTTGCTCAAACCGACGGCCACGATCACAAGGCCGGCGAACATCACGAGGGTGACGGCCACGACCACGGCAAGAAGGAACTCGACCACTCCGGCTGGTGGTGCGGCGAGCACGGCGTTCCCGAAGCCGAATGCAGCATGTGCTCGTCCAAAGTCGCCGCCGCGTTCAAGGCCAAGGGCGATTGGTGCGACGAGCATGACCGAGCCAAGTCGCAATGCTTCAAGTGCGATCCAAAGTTGCAGGAGAAGTTCGCAGCCATCTACCGCGCGAAGGAAGGCAAAGACCCACCGGCCATCGAAGAGGAAGCTCCGGCTAAAGAAGCGAAGAAGGAAGGGACGTAGGTCAGCCTTTCTAGGCTGACTGTGTGTAACTGCCGGCGCGACAAATCCCGCGGGTGCCAAGTCCGATGGTCAGGCTGGAAAGCCTGACCTACGGCCGGGCGTCAATCTGGAAGAGCTGTGCTTGGCAGTGAGGCTTGCGAAGAGTTTTCGCAAGCTCACCGCCTGGCTGTCCGACAAAACGATGAGCCGCAATGCGCGGCTGCCCAGGGAGGGGCGATCATGGGAACTCATTGTCACGCGAGACGATTCGCGATGGCTGGACTCGTTCTTGGATTGGCGATTTTTGCCGATCCAAACGGCGGACGAGCCGAATGGCCGAAGTTGTGGCGCAGCTCAAAGCCCAAGCTCGCCGTTGCTGCTTCGGAGCCAAGTCGCACGGCGAGCGGTGCCGCCGCACAACCTTCCGCAGTGAGGCGCGCTGTCCACGAGTC
Organism: Planctomyces sp. SH-PL62; assembly: GCA_945893075.1. GTDB lineage: Bacteria > Planctomycetota > Planctomycetia > Planctomycetales > Planctomycetaceae > SXKJ01. The sequence continues at coordinate 25,049 of CAMDDX010000042.1, forward strand.
GGCTGTGCCGAAACCACCGGTCATGCCGGTGTCGGGCACGTTTCAGAAGTCAGCAGTTCCCTACGAAGAAGTCCTGGAGGTGCCCGCCGATCCGCGACGGATCAAGGCGGTCGATCCCTGCGACGACCCCGTCGATGCGGCTGCTGGCCTGACGCTCGACTCTTTGGTGGCGCTCGGACTGGAGCAGAATCCGCGACTCGCGAAAGTGACTTTCAACGTCGAGGCCGCGCGCGGACGAGCTTATCAAGCCGGACTGTTTCCCAATCCCTTGGTCGCGCTGACGTGGGATGAACTCGGCGACAAGGCCGGCCCCGCCGGCGTCAACACATTGCCGCTGGTCAGTCAAGAAATCGTCCTGGGCCGCAAGCTGAAGCTCAGCCGCGCGGCCGCCGAACGTGAAGTCGAACAAGCCAGTTGGGGCGTGATGGCCGAGCGTTACGCGATGCTCTCCGAAATCCGCGCCGCCTACTTCGACGCGCTCGCGTTGCAAGAACGAGTGCGGTTGCTGTGCGACGTCCGCCGCTACGGCCGCGACATCACCAAGACGGTTCGCAGCCTGCGCGACGATGCCAAACAACTCGCGGACATCGACGTGCTGCCGGTCGAAGCGGAGTTGCTCCGTTACGAAGCCGATGTCGAGTCCGCTCAGGCGGAGAAAGCCGCGGCCTATAAACGGCTGGCGGCACTGATTGGAATTCATCGTCTGTCGATCACCAAAGTCGCCGGCCGCTTCGAGGATTATGCCTTCCCCGATTACGACGCCGAGACCACGCCGCTGTATGTGCTCAGCGTGCATCCGGAAATCCAGTCGGCGCAGTGGGGCGTCGAGAAGGCCAAGTTCGTCCTCCAACGCGCGAAGGCGGAACCGATCCCCAATCTCGGCATCGACACCGGCTATGTGCGGCAGAATCAAAATCGCTCCAACGATTTTCGGATCGGCGTCAGCGCGTCGATCCCGCTGTGGAATAAGAACCAAGGCAACATCCGCGCGACCGAAGCGGAACTCTGTGCCGCGGTGCAAGAAGTCGGCCGCGTTGAAAACGATCTGACCCAACGAGTCGCCACCGCGTTGCGCGATTACGCCGCCAATCGCAAGCGTGCCGAACTATATCTGCCCATCGTCGGCAAAACCGAACAGGCTCAGAACATCGCCACCGAAGACCAACGGCGAAACCTGTCCCCGCTGATGGTCCTGGAACTGCAACGCTCCCTGCGGCAAGCCCGCCTGGAACGGCTCAAGTCCTTGGGCGATGCTTGGAAGGCCGCCGCCACGATCTCTGGCCTGACGATCGAAGACAACTGGCCGCCGGCTCCCACAAGATCCACCAACGTGCCACCCGCTCCGGCGGCGGACGCGACCAAACCGTGAACCGCTGGTCTTGGCCCCAACGGGGACTGACTCGATAGCCCAGGGCGCAGCCCTGGGTCACAAGTCCGCGCGCCGCTTCCAGCCCCAACGGGGCGAAACTCGCACGTCATCGCCGTGGAGTCACGCCCCCTTGGGGCTTGCCAATGTTCGTCGTTCCGTACCCCAGGGCTGCGCCCTGGGCTTTCGAGTCACGCCCCCTTGGGGCTGAAAACCGGAACGCCTGTGAAACCAATTGACCTGTCTTGGCCGGGCCTGGAAGCCCTGCCATCGACCAGACCGACTGTCCCGCCTGGCGGTGTATCGGCTGTGACAATTCTGCGACGTGTTTCGATTGTGAGCCGGTCCGATCCGAATAGCAGTCGCGCAGACCACTCGGATCATCGTGCTGAGACAGCGAATTAGACGATTCATGGCAGAAAGATCACGGCTTTCCGAATCGCGCGATTGTTCCGGCAGTCTTTGCCGAAGCATGACCTACGTTGGAAGATCGGGCCTGTCTCATTCGTCATGGCCGCCCGCGGAATCGCGGCCAGGAGTTCCTGCGATGAAATTCTGGACTCGAACAAATCAGCGACGCAAAGCTCATCGTTCGCCGTAGCAGATGGTGTTGGAACAATTGGAAGAGCGAACGCTGCTGACGGTTCCGGTCATTGCCCCGATTCCCGATCAAGTCGTCGAAATCGCGGGCGTACAACAACTTGTCGGAGTCCACACACCGTTCATATTGCTTGTGACTTCCTCAGACCCTGACGGCAGTTCGATCGATCTTTCGGCGGCATTGACTGGCGGGGGCTTCCTGCCGGCATGGCTAACCTTCACTCCCGGACCCGCAGGATCAGGGACGGGCACCTTCACAGGTACTCCGGTCGATCCTGATGTAGGCTTGATCGATGTAACGATCACGGCCACCGATTCGACGAACGAGATGGGCACCCTCGCATTTACGATCGCCGTGCCGCTCAATCACACGCCGCAGTTCACGTTGCCGCTCGTGACCACTCAACCTCAAGTCAGGTTCGTATCTGGGAACCCACAAACCTTCTCCGTCACTAATTGGGCGAACGACATTTACGAAGGGCCTCCCGAAGAATACGCGCAGACGCTGACGTTTATCGTGACCACGGATAACGACGCGCTCTTCAGCGTGAAGCCGACAATCTCGATTGACGAAACTGCGGCACATCCGCTGACCGGAACCCTGAATTACACACTGGCTCCAGGAGCCAGCGGCACCGCGAACGTCACCGTCAAACTGAAAGACAACGGCGGCCCGTTGATCCCGCCAGCCGGGACGACGCCCGACACCAGCGATCCACAACTCTTTGTGATCACCGTTGCGACCGCGACCAGCACCATGGTGAGCTTGATGACGCCGATCCCCAATCAATTGGTCGGAGTTCACACACCCTTCTCGTTGTCGGCGGGCGGGACGTTTACCGGAGCCGCGCACTCTTTGACCGCCGCTTTGTCCAATGGGGGCACTCTGCCCGCGTGGTTGACCTTCACTCCCGGAGCCGCCGGTTCGGGAACGGGCACGTTCAGTGGAACTCCCGTCGATGCCGACATCGGGGCCATCACCGTGACGCTTACGGCTACGGACGCCGTCGGGAGGACCGTCACGAACACCTTCACCATCCAAGTGCCACTGAACCACACACCGGAGTTCGTGAAAGGCGGGGATGAGGTTCGGTTCGTGTCGGGCAACACGCAGAGCATCACCGTCATCGACTGGGCCACCAAGATTTTCGAAGGTCCGCCGGAGGAATACGCACAGACGCTGAGCTTCATTGTGACCACGGACAACGATGCGCTGTTCAGCGTGAAGCCCGCGCTCACGATTGATGAAGCGTTGCGAGATCCTGTGACGAATGAGTTGAAAGGCACCTTGACCTACACGCTCGCCCCCGCCGCCAGCGGCACCGCGAACGTCACCGTGAAGCTGAAAGACAACGGAGGCCCGGCGAACGGAACCACGGACACCAGCGACGCGCGGCTCTTTGTCATCACCGTCGCCACCGCGACGAGCACATTGGTGACGTTGACCACGCCGATCCCCAATCAGTTGGTCGGCGTTCACACACCATTCTCGTTGTCGGCGGCCGGGACGTTTACGGGGGCTCCGCACACTCTGTCAGCGAAGTTGTCTAATGGGGGCACCCTGCCGGCGTGGTTGATCTTCACGCCCGGAGCCGCCGGTTCGGGAACGGGTACGTTCAGCGGAGTTCCCGCCGATGTCGACATCGGGTCCATCAACGTGACGCTCACGGCCACGGACGCCACAGGGAAGACCGTCACGAACTCCTTCACCATCCAAGTGCCGCTGAACCACGCGCCGCAGTTCACGAAAGGCGCGAATCAATCGGTCAATGAAGATGCGGGAGCCGTCACCGGCACCCCTTCGCCGTGGGCCACGAACATTCTCAAGGGACCGCCCGAAGAGAATGGGCAGGTCTTGGACTTCATCGTGACCACGAACAACGACGCGCTCTTCAGCGTGTTGCCGACGATCTCGGACACCGGCGTGCTGACGTTCACGCCGGCTCCCGACACGGTCGGTGTCGCGACGGTGACGGTGCAACTGCACGACAACGGAGGCAACGCCAGTCTCGGAGACGACACGAGCGATCCGCAGAAGTTCACGATCACAGTCAGCGCGGTGAATGATCCGCCGAGCTTCACCAAGGGTGCGGATCAAACCGTACTCGAAGATGCCGGAGCACAGACCGTTGCCGGCTGGGCCACGAGCATCAGTTCCGGCCCGAACGAAGCCTCGCAGATCGTGAGCTTCACGGTCGTGGCGGCCGACCCCACACTCTTCAGCGTACCGCCGGCCGTCACTTCCAACGGAACGCTGACCTACACGCTGGCTCCGAATAGGAACGGCAGTGTCATCGTGACCGTGACGGCGGTCGACAACGGCGGCGGCTTAACGAACGCCAGCGCGCCGCAGACCTTCAACATCAATATCACGCCGGTCAACGATGCTCCCAGCTTCACCAAGGGGGCTAACCAAATGGTGGCCGAAGGAGCCGGACCAATATCCGTCGTCGGATGGGCAACAGCCATCAGTCCCGGAGGAGCCGCCGATGAAGCGGGGCAAACCCTCAACTTCATCGTGACGACCAACAACGACGCGCTCTTCACGGCCTTGCCAGCCGTCGCCGCGAACGGAGACTTGACCTACACGCTGGCTGCGGATGCGAACGGGGCCATCACCGTCACCGTCAGCTTGCACGACAACGGAGGCATCACCAACGGCGGCGTGGACACCAGCGCGACGCAGACCTTCACCATCAACGCCACCGATGTGAATGATCCTCCCAGCTTCACGAAGGGAGGCAATCTATCCATTTTGGAAGACGCCGGAGCACAAACCGTCGTCGGCTGGGCCACGAGCATCAACGCCGGTCCGAGCGAACCCACGCAAACCGTGAGCTTCACCATCACGACGAGCAACAATGCCTTCTTCAGCGTGTTGCCGGCCGTCGCATCCAATGGGACTCTGACTTACACGGTGGCGAACAACGTCAACGGGGTCGTCACGGTCACGGTCACGGCGGTGGATAATGGAACGCCCCCGGCCTCCAGTGCTCCGCAGTCCTTCACGATCACCGTCACCGCGGTCAACGATGCGCCGACCTTCACGGCGAATCCCGATCCGAGCATCGCCAATCCCACGGTCTTGTTGACCGCCGGCCCGCAAACGATCCTCAATTGGGTGACGGTCGATCCGACAACCGACGTGGGACAGACGGTCAACTTCATCGTCACGACGAACAACCCCGGCCTGTTCCGAGTCCTGCCGGCCGTGGACTCCAGTGGCACGCTGACCTTCACGCCCCTGGCGGGCTTCGGAGGCACCGCGACCCTCACGGTGACACTGCAAGACAACGGCGGCACCGCGAATGGCGGCTCGAACACCAGCGCCGCGCAGACCTTCACGATCACCACTTACCTGGCCGATGTGACCTACACCGCCGTCGGCACCAAGAAGCTCAAGGCGGTCGTCGTTGGTGGCGTGTTGACTGTGCAAACCGGAGGTATCGCGAACTCCAGTTATCTTCCAGCGTACATCAAGACGCTGACGCTCAACGGCGGCACGAGCGATGATTTGGTCAACCTCACGGGCCTGGACCCGGCGAAGTATCCGGACTTAGAGAGCATCGTGGTCAACGGTGGGAGCGGCAAAGACGCGATCACGTTCAACACACAATCGACCGGCACGTTCGCGAAATTCAAAACTCTGACGCTCAACGGTGGTGCCGGCAACGACCTCATCAACCTGACCGATCTGCAACCGACCTTGTTCCCCATCACCGCCATACTGCAACTCAACGGTGGAGCGGACAACGACACGATCTTCGGCTCGGACCTCAACGACCTGATCACCGGCGGAACGGGCAACGACTCGCTCAACGGCCTGGATGGCAGCGACCGTTTGGTCGAGTCCGCGAATGTGTCGTTCAAACTCACCAACACCAGCCTGACCGGCGTGGGGACCGACCGGCTCGCGAACATCGAGGAAGCCGCGCTGACGGGCGGAGCCGGCAACAACAAGCTGGATGCGTCCGCCTTCACGCTCGGTGCCGTGACTCTGTCCGGCGGAGCCGGCAACGACACACTCCTCGGCGGCAGCGGTGATGATGCGCTGCTGGGTGGCGACGGCAAAGACAGCCTCGTCGGCGGAGCCGGAGCCGACACACTGATCGGCGGACTGGGGAACGACACACTGTTGGGTGGCCTCGGCGACGACTTCCTGATCGGCGGCTTCGGAGTCGATTCGCTCGACGGCGAAGGTGGCAACGACACCGGCCTCGGCGGCCAAGGGGCGATGGGTGCCGCACGCTTCGGCAAAGGCACGCTCGATGCCGGCGACGTGCGGACCTTGGAAACCATCAACGAACTCTTCGCCACGCTCTTCGCGTTTGAATAACCTGGAGTGCTGCGGCTCGACGCAGCCCTCCATCCATTCGCGCAACACAGGTTCGAACTGGCAAAAACCATCATCGCAGGACGCCCGTCTTGTTCAGTCAAAACTCACGGCGATGCTTTCGCTGCGACCGAGCCGTTTGTCCCCGCGACCGAATGAAGGGCGGTGTCGAGCCTCCGCACTCCAGGGTCGCCGACTGTGGCAGTTATGCGGAATCTTTCGCCGCCGCGTCTGACAGTTTACCGAGCGATGCCATCCCACTTACGGAGTCAACGGCAAGCGTCAATTGCGATACACGTCACGGCGGTGTCCGAGCGTGACAATGAGCACGACCAGTCGGTCGTCCTCAATCTTGTAAACAATGCGGTAGTCACCCACGCGAATTCGCCACACGCCGTCTTCATTCGCCAGCTTCTTGCAACCACTCGGACGCGGTTGATCGGCCAGCGCGTCGATGGCGTGCGCGATCCGCTCGGCGACCTTCTTGGGGATTTTGGCCAGCTCACGCCGGGCGCTGGGCTTGAAGATGATCGTGTACGGCATCGTTCAAACTTTCGCGCGAACCTTTCGGCGAACCTTGCGAGCGTCGGACTGAGTGACTTTCCGCCGGCTACCCAGGCCCAATTCGGCCTTCACTTGTGGCCACGGAATCTCGCCACTCTCGCGGAGCGCCGCGCGGGCGGCAGTGACGTCGAGCTGATCTTCGAGCTTTTCCAGCAACGCCAAATCGGCCATCGAAACCAACGCCGCAACTCCTTTTCCGCGACGCTCCAGAACGACGCGCTGCCCCGCATGAGACACGCTGTCCAAGGCTTCCGCGAAAGGGCTTGGTAACTTCGCCGCTCCGATATTCATGATCTCATTCCTTATCCGGTGTCACAGAAATTAGCCGCGCGGCGCTAGCCCCGGTTACATGCCTTGAACCGGGGCTAGCGCCGCGCGGCT
>CAMDDX010000043.1 GCA_945893075.1 Planctomyces sp. SH-PL62
CAAGTCTTCATGACGGCGTACAACGCCGGCAGCAAATACGGCTTCGTCCTCCCCTACAGTCGCAAGCACGAGTCCGAAGCGGACGAAATGGGCATCCACATCCTGGCGAAAGCCGGCTACGACCCGAACGAGGCACCAAAGTTCTGGGAGCGCTTCGCCTCGGCCAAGAACGGGGACGCCCCGGCGGAATTCCTCTCAACGCACCCGTCCGATGAACGCCGAGCCTCCGCATTGCGAGCGTTGCTGCCGCAGGCCCTCGAGGAATACCAAACCGCACCGACCAAACACGGCATCGGCGTACCGATCGCCTAATGCCTTCATGATTCTGTGACCCATGATTTTGCCAAGACAAAATGGCAAAATCATGGTTCACAGAATCATGGGGACAACACATGGTCGAACTTGGTGAGGCATTCGTCGCGTCAGGATGGCTTGGCCGGAAGGTCGTGTCGGAGTCTCTGAGTTGGCCGGATGACGGCGGCGATCTTTTGCCGTTGCTGTTGGATGCGGCGCATGACAAGCAGGCTCGGCTTTTGGCTTGGTCTCGTCGGAACGGCGCGAAGCTGACACTTGGCTGGCCGGGGTGTGAGTCTCCGCGAGTGGACCGCTGGCTTGGTCCGCGATTGATGTGGTGGCCGCGTGGCGTACCGGAAGGACGCAAGGTGGCGTGGGCCAGCTCGCGATTGGGCCGAGCGATCGACGAGCGGCCGGACTGGTTCGCCGTCCTACGCTCGGCGGCGGCGAAGTTTGATCCCGCGCGCGATGTGTTGCTGACGGCTCCCAGCACGACGGTCGATCGGTTTCTGGAGCGCGCGGCGATCCTCTTCGGCTTGCGCCGGCTGCGAGTACATCTCGATGAGCGCCGCTCGTTGGTGGATTGGCTGACCCGCTTGCGACGCCAGCTTTGGCGAAGTTGTCTCGCGCACGATGCCGAGTCATCTCACGCCAGCGGCGCTGTCGTTGAATCAGCCAGTTCGGAGGTGTTCGTGTCGCCGACTGTAGGACAGGCACTCCTGCCCGTCTCGTGTTCGACGATCCAGAACGGGCAAGAGTGCCCGTCCGACAATTTACCGCTCAGTGACCGAGTGCTGATCGCTGCGGCGGATCAAGTGCTTGCCTTGCAAGTGCGGTCGAATGGAAACCTTCACCAACTCTTGCGAGCCAGATTGAGCGACTCCGCATGGCCGGCGGCATCGGTCTGGCTCGCTCTCGGCGAAGCGTTGGTTCCCCTCGAAGTCGCCAACGAATTGCAATCGCTCGGCGCGGTCGGCTGGTGGTTGTTCGTGGAGCACGTTTCCAACGTGCTCGATCCTCCGCGAGAAACGGGCACGTTGGAAACGTGCCCCACGACGACCGAGATGCCGTGGCCCGATGGTAATTACCTCGTGCATTGGACTCGGCGACGAGACGGCCCTTGGCCCGGCCAATCTGAAGCAGACTTCATCGACGATCTGCTGCTGCCGCGAGAGACCACCAGCCATTCCGCCTTCGCGGCGCTTTCGCGGATCGTGCAACAGCGCCGGCTGGTCGCGTCCGCTGCGGGAATTCGTGGCGATGAAGCCGTCGTGAGTTTCTCAGCCCATCCGCTGCGTGAACTGACCAAGCATCGCACGTTTCGGGCTCATCGCGGCCGATGGGACTATGAAGGCTACGGCCTATGTGTTCGCCGCGAGTGGCTGCAAGCGCGCGGAGCCAAGCCGGTCATCTACGGGGACGATGACCAGTGGCTGACACTTCCGAATTCCGACCGGCCGTTCTTTCAATTAAAGACGACTCGCGCTCGCGGCGGAGCCAAGACCATCGACTGGTCGCAAGAAGCGGAATGGCGAGTGCCACAAGACGTGAACTTGTCCGAAGCCCGTCGCGATGACCTGCTGCTGTTTGTGCCCACGCAGGCAGAGGCTCAACAACTGGCCGCCATCAGCCCGTGGCCGGTGCTTCTCGCCCCATCGCGTTAATTGTTCGGAGTCAGAAACTCGATGGTCAGCGGGTACTTCCAGCAGGTTCCTTCCGCGGCTCGGACGGCACCGATGAGCGGGAAGACGATCCCCAGAATCGCCAGCACGATCAGCAATGGGATGCCAACTCCGACGATCGCCAACAGGGCGCTGAGCAGGATGTAAAGCAGATGGCTGATGATCCAGTTCGCGACTGTGCGGCCATGCTCGTCGATTTCGGGATAGGTCTCTTTCGTGAGTTGCCAAATCACGATCGGAACAACGAAGCCGGCTAATGGTGCCACATACCCCGCGAACTGCGACAAGTGCAGTCCCACCAACCACCACTTCGCCGCTCCGCCCGGAACCTGAAAATCGGGAAAGCCAGGTTTGCTGCTCAACAAGTTCGCCTTGGCCTGTGCAAACTCGTCGTCCGACAGCGCGCCGGATTCATGCAGGCGTTGGAGACGTTCGATTTCGTCGGACAAGCTCATGGTACGGTTCCTGTCGATTACTGCGCCGAGTGAGCCCCACGGCGCTAGCCGCGGGTTGCGTTGATCGAACCGCGGCTAGCGCCGTGCGGCTCACGAAATCTTCATTCGCCATCTTGGCCGTGATCTTTACTTGTTGGGAAAAGTTTTCGGAACGTCCAGCGACCAGACTTCGCTGCTGAGCGGTTGCGCGTGGCCGCCAGCGATCCAGAGCTTGTCTTGCAAGACATAGGCCGAAAGCTCGTGCCGCTCTTTCCAAACCACATCGGACTTGAGCTGCTTCCAATCCCTACCGTCTTTGGAATACCAGACGTCGCCCCAATTCTTCGATGGGTTGTTCGACCAGCCACCCAGCACCCAGATGTGATCTCGGTACACGACCGACGAGAACCACAACCGCGGGGACCAGCCGGCGTGTTCGGTGAGCTGCGTCCAATGCTCACCATCTTCGGAGCACCAGACGTCATTGACTCCGTGATATTTCGGGACGTAGTTGCCGCCGCCGAAGACGTACATCTTGCCGTTGAGCACCGCCGCCTGGTGATACGCTCGCGGAGACCAACCGGCGTTGGCCGTGTGCTGTTTCCATTCTTTGCCGTCGGCCGAGGACCAGACGTCGTTCTTCAAGCTGCTGTCGTCGCCGAAGTAATAGTTCTCGGTCCCGCCGAGCATCCACATCCGGCCTTTGAACTCGACCACCGCCGCCGCGATGCGCGGAGTCCAACCGGCGCTTGCGGTCGCTTGTTCCCATTTCGCTCCGTCGGTGGACCACCAGACTTCGTTGCTGGCCGAGTGACCCGGCAAGCGGCCGTTGTACCAGCCCCCCATGAACCACATCTTGTCTTGAAACGTCAGCGTCATCGGCAAGTCGCTGTGCTTCCACGGAGCATCCTCCGTCACCTTCTTCCACGTCTTGCCATCGGGCGAACTCCAGACATCGCGCGGCGGAGCGTGATACGAATCGAACCAGCCGCCGAAGATCCACAACTGGTCTTTGAAGACGACCTCGCCCTGAGAATCTCTGGGCTGCCAGCCCGCCTTGTCAGTGACTTTCACCCAGTTGAGAACTGGATCATCGGCACGCATCGGCAATGCCCAGAGAACAACAAACGAAATTGCGAGTATGAGTCTCATCGCGTCTCCTCAATGTGTGATAACAGCCTTCAGCCGACAGCCATCAGCTTTCAGCCGGCTGTTGGCTGAAAGCTGATGGCTGAAGGCTGTCATTTCAAAACTGAAGCTACTCGCCATGCGCCGGCTTGAGCTGCCAGCGTTCGTCAAAGAAGTCGGCATCGACGACCTTGCCGGGATAACGACTGTTCGGCCGAGTACGGACATCGACGATCGCCCAATCGGGCAGCTTCGGCACTTGCCGAGCGTTGTTGAGATAGTCGTACTCGCGAAACGTGAAGCTGCTGTTGAGCACGACGTACCGATTCGGATTGAGCGGGTTCGGATAGATCGCGATGGCGGCATGATGCTCGGCCGGGACCTTGCGGTCGCCGACCACGACTTCGGTCTCGCCCCAATGAATCGGCAACTTGTCGGCGATCTTCTTCAAGACAGCATTGCTCGTCGGATCGCCCCAGAGAACGAGGTTACTGTTGGCAATGTCGGCTTCGGTGATGGCCGTGTCGTCCTTCACGCGAGCTTGACCTCGGAACTGTTGCCGCCAATGGACGATGGCGTGGCTGAGTTCCGACTGCGTCCATTTCTCAATCGACTCGTGCGAGGACTTGCCGGTCGGACGGACAAAGACGAACGAGTCGAGGAACGCATCGTCGATCGGACCTTGCAAACCGTGTCGCTTGCGAAGGTCGTCGCTGGGCTGCTGGCGAATTTTCCAAGTCTTCCCGTGCCGGCGCAGCGAGACGTTCCAAGAACGATCCGAGCCAGCCTTGGGAATCTTCACGTTCGGTTCCGCATCACCCACGGACTGCGACGAGCCACCGTCCTGCACCGTGATGTTGATCGGCAGATCGACGCTGAAGGGAACTTGTCCGGCCGGGATCGATAGGCTCAGGTCTGTGACGTTTGCGACGTCTAACGTGATTTCGGCATTGAGCGGATTCGCCTGGATGGCAACAGAAACCGTCGCCTTCTCCCAATGTTCCGCAAGTCCGTCGACGGTCAGCCAGTGCATGCGGTTGTAGCGCAGCGAGTACGTCGTAAACCGCAGCGACTGCGGCGTGCGTTCTCGACCGAGGGCCATGATGCTGTCGATGCGGCGATCGACTTCCAACTTCGTCACTGGATGATAAGCGTGGGCGGTGTCGGGGCCGATGAGATGCGTGAGTTCAATCCCTTCGGCCTTGAGTGCGGTGGCCATCACATCGGCCGCTTGCTTCTGTCGATCTTTGTCTCCGCTGTAGGCGACGGTCGGAAGCTGCGCGAGATTCGCCGCCCAGTCCGTACAGTCATACATGTGCCACAGCTTCTGCTCGTACCACGTTGGTTCGAGCGTTTCGTTTTGGAAGACTTTCAGGAAGTCGGGCGTCTCCGAGAAACCAGCTCCCGGAGCGGCGGCCGCCCAGCGGTCGGTGTAATGCACGGCGAACTGCCAGCAAGCGGCTCCCCCCATCGAGAACCCGCGCACCGCGATGCGATCATCGTCAATGCGATAGCGACGCTTGACCGACTCAATCGCTTCGAGCGAGTCGATCTCACCGGCCAGCTTGTTTGCGTTGCAGTAACGGCCATAAGGGTGAAGCACGATCGTATCGGCCGGCGTGAACTGCCCTTTGTTCTTACGACGGTCCTCCAAGAAGTTGACCTCGCTGAGCACTTCGCCTCGGCCATGAAACCATAGGTCCAACCGCCAGCGATGCGGCCCGGTCGGCGTGAAGGACTCCGGTACGATCAGTCCATACGGCTGCACGCTGCCGTCGATCTTCGAGACGTAGCCGCGCGGGATCATTCCGGTCGCGGTCGTCCACGGAGCCTCACCGCGCTTCAACTGCTCCGCGCGAGCCAATCCGTCGTTGAGCAGCGACTTCGCCGTGTTGATTTCCTGTGGCTTGAAGAACTCGTGATAGGTCAGCGCGTCGGAAACCGCCTTGTGATAGATCATCACATCCGGCAGCAACTCCTGCGTGCGAGCATCCTTCTTCTGCGTGAGTTCGTCGATCGCGGTTTTGAGCTTCTTGAGACCGTCTTCGAGGTCATCGCGTTCCCCTTCCGGCACTTCAATGCCCGCCGGCGGAATGGGCTTCACCTTCGCGGGATCGTTGTCCGCTGGGCCATCGGCGCTAGCAATGTTGTGAAAGGCAAGCACCATCAAAAATAACGCGAGCCAATTCGATCGCATGTTGCTGCTCCACAGATTGAGTGACAGGGGTCGGTGAGAAGCGTAACAATCCTCACGAATCGACGACACAAAGACGTGTTGAAGCGCGGTGAGTGATCACTGCTTTTTCTGCGTTCATTTTTCGCCCTCCATTTTTTGCCAGCCGAATTCGGATGCGGCAGGAACTGGCGGAAAATGAAGGGCGACAAATAATGCGAGCATGACCTCGTGGCGCACAGCCAACGGCGTTTCGCCGCAAGCGTTGATTGCCATTCGGTGAACGAATCTGACTATGATGCCGCCGCTGACTCCGATGGGCATCCTCTTGGAGATTTACGTCGTCATGAATCGTCGCGTCGATCAACGTCCCAGTCCCACCGAGTCTCGAAATGGTGCCCCGGCGGCAACGATTTTGTCTCGGCTGGTTGAGTCGCTGCGGAAATTCGCGCCGCGGGGATGGCGTGTCGAATGTCCGTCGAAAGCAGCGACGGACAGCACGGCCGAGGTGCGGTATCGCATCCTTTTCGAAAACTCGCCCGATGCGGTCTTTGTGGTGGCGGGCAGCCGGGAAACGTTGCGGGAATTCAACGATCGTCTTCCGGAATTACTGGGCCACTCGCGAGAACAGCTCTCGCGGATGTGCCGAGCGGATTTTGAACTCGGCATTCCGACGCTCTCGATGCGCAGTTCGATCGTGTCCGTCTTCAGTCCCAAGACCAGCGAATTTGAAGCTCAGTATCGCCGCGCGGACGGCACGATCATCGACGTGGCGGTGACGTATTCCGTGGTCGATTACTTCGGCGAGGTGGCGTATCTGATGATCGCTCGCGACGTCACGGCCCGGCGGCGCGCCGAGCAACAGTTGCGGGAAAGCGAGGCCAAGTTCCGCACGCTCGCCGAAACGATTCCGGCACTGGTGGCGATTCAGCGTGAGGACCACGCGATCTATGTGAATCCCGCCTTCGCCAAACTCAGCGGCTACAAAGTCACCGAGTTGTTGAGTTCCGATCTGCTGGGGCTGATTTGTTCCGAATTTCAAACGGAAGCGCGGCGTTCTGTCGAGGGTTGTGTGCGCGACCAACGCCCGAGCTGGCGACGTGAAGTCGCGTTGCTCACGAAGTCCGGCGATGTGCGCTGGATCGATCTGACCGTCGCCCCGATTGCGTTGGAAGGTCAATCTGCCTGGTTAGCCAGTGCGGTCGATGTCACCGAACACCGTAAATCCGAAGCGGAGTTGCGGCAACTCAATTCGCAACTGTTTCACGCGGGGCGGTTGCGCATGCTGGGCGAATTGGCGGCCGGAATCGCGCACCGGGTCAAGCATCCCATCGGCAACGTCGGCAACTTGGCGCAGGCTCTCATCAACGATCTGGATCATGGCCAACCCGCCTTTCACGAGGAGCTGCGCGAGACGCTGGTCATGATCATCGAAGAGGCCGGCGACGCCGATCACACGATCAGCGAAATGATCGGCTTCGCTCGCCGCCACGAAATGGACCGCCGCTGGATCGACCTGGCACCGCTCCTGGTGGATGCGTCGCGGATCGCGCGGTTCGACCGACGCTGGGCCGATGTCTCGATTCAACTCGCAATTGATGACCCTCGCCCCAACGCCTTTGCCGACCGCGCGGAAATCACGCAGGTCTTGATCGACCTGATCCGCAACGGGCTGGAAGCGATGGAAGAGATTCCGGTCGCCGACCGAAAACTCCGAGTCGAGTTGCGTAATCAGCGTGCCGGCTGGTTACGTCTTTCGGTGATCGACTGCGGTTGTGGAGTTTCCGAGGAAAGGCTGCCGAAACTTTTCAAAGCGTTCGAGACCACCAAATCCGAAGGACTCGGATTAGGGTTGTCACTCTGCAAAACAATCATCGAAGGCCACGGCGGCCAGTTGTGGCATGAAGCGGCTCTGCCGTGTGGCTCGATTTTTCATGTCCTGTTGCCGTCCGAGGAACGCGTGTTTGAATCTAGCCCGCTGCCATCTCCCCCCTTGGAAGCGTAACCGGGTGCGCGTACCATGCGTCCGCAGATAGCCCAGGAGCCGAATATGTCTTCCTCACAAATTGCTCTACTCGCGCTGGCAGTAGTCGTTGTTCTTGGCGCGGGAGTATGGATCGCACGCCGGGTACTCGGTCCCTGGCGAGCCGCTCGACGCCAATCCGAAACGGAACACGCACTGAAGTTGTTCCGTCTGCAACGCGAGCAATTGGAAGCTAAGTTCTTCGACCTCGCGCGTATGTCCGGTAAGCCGCGCGGTTTGAAATGGCTCGACGGCGATTGGCAGAGCGAAGTGACATTCGCTCGCGCGTGCGACACCGGCCTGCTGACCGCCTTTGTCGGCATCCACATTCGGTTCGAAGCGATCGCCGGGGGCGACATGGAAGGGCTGGCCGCCGTGGACACCGTCCGCGATGCCGCCGCCGTCTTCCATTTTCAGCGCGACCGCTGGAGCACCGGCGGTCGAGTGCTCATGAACATGAACCCGGCTGAAGCGGTCACTCGTTTGTCCGGACAGTTCGATCCCGTGGCCAATCTCAGTTGAAGGAGAAGCTCATGGAAGAACGCCTCTCACCAGAAGAACTCCGGTTGCTGAAGAGCTTGGATCGGCCCGCCAAGATCCAAGCGTTTCTGGACAACGAAGTCCGCTACCACCACGAGACCGCCTGCCGCTCTCCGCGGCGCGTGATCCGCGATCGCTTGGCTCACTGTGCCGAAGGAGCTTTATTTGCAGCCGCCGCGCTGGACGTCAACGGAGTTCCGCCGCTGATCGTTGACTTGGAAGCGATCCGCGACGACGACCATTTCCTGGCCGTCTTTCGCGAACACGGCCGCTGGGGAGCGATCGCGAAATCGAACTACGCCGGACTGCGATTCCGCGAACCCGTGTATCGCACGCTCCGCGAACTGGTCATGTCGTACTACGAGCACTACTTCAACGCGGCCGGCGAAAAGACGCTGCGGACCTTCTCACGTCCCGTCAATCTGCATCGCTTCGATCACCTTAGCTGGACGACGACTGAAGACGACGTCTGGGAAATCTGTGAATACGTCTGCACGATCCCCCACACGCGAGTGCTGACCCCCGCGATCGAACGCCGCCGCCGCCAAGTCGATGCGAGACTCTTCGAAGCGGGACACGTCGGTGCGATCTGAGCTGCGGCGAAAAAGTAGACCGGTCACTCCGTGACCGGAACATTCGAGTCACGGAGTGACTCGTCTACTTTGTCTTGCGGGCCTGCTTAAAAAATGCCGAGCATGTCCTTGGCCTCGTCAGTCATCCGATCCGGAGTCCACGGCGGTGTCATCACCAGCTTGATCTCCGCTTCATCGACGTCGCGTAGTCGTTCCAGCGCCATCTTCGACTGCTGCACGATCTGCGGCCCGGCCGGGCATGCGGGACTGGTCAGAGTCATCTCGACATAAATCTTTCGATCGTCGCGATTGACCGAATAGACGAGTCCCAGATCCACGATGTTGACCATCAATTCGGGGTCGATGACCTGCTTCAACGCGTCGATGAGCCGGAGATCGTCGTCCGCTCCCGGTTCCGGAGTCGGCACTTGATCGCCGCTCGTCGCAGCGGCCGAGACAACCGGGATGTTGCTCGGCGCGACGACTTGCACCGGGGCCGTGACGCTCGGCATCACCGGCGTCTCGGAGCCGGCCGGGCCAACGAACACTTCGCCGTCACGAACTTGAACCGAGAACGTTTCAATCCCTCGCGTCGCCGGCATGCACAGAGCCTGACCAGTCTTCAAATCAAACTTGGCTCCGTGACGCGGACAGGTGATCGCGCCGTCGGCAACCGGCCCATCTGTCAACGGCTGGCCGTCGTGCGAGCAAACATCCTCGACGGCGAAGAAGTCATT
Source organism: Planctomyces sp. SH-PL62 (assembly GCA_945893075.1). Lineage (GTDB taxonomy): Bacteria > Planctomycetota > Planctomycetia > Planctomycetales > Planctomycetaceae > SXKJ01. The sequence goes on from CAMDDX010000043.1 coordinate 9,584, forward strand.
GCCGACACGCACCAGCAAGGCCGGCACGTCATCCACAATGATCGACTTCCGCCCATTCGGGGGAATCTCGGTGACAGCAGCAACTCGTTCAAAAGCGGACATAGCAATCACTTCTCAATCCAACAGAGCGGTTTACTTTCCAAAAATCATTTTGATCGGAAAGTACACAACCTTGAAAATCTCAAATACCCAATCTGGCATTGAGTTGTAGATAAAAAACGTACGGAACACCGCTTCATCGAGGAATATCAGCAGCAACGGGAACAGGTATGCAATCGCGATCCAGACAACCACCTTTGCTCCAGAAACTATTGAAGATTTTCGATCTTCGCCGTGGCTCATGGTCACATCTCTTCAAAAGGGTTCAAGCGCCAATTCCCAGCTTCCTTTCAACCGCTTGGTTGAGTGTCTCGCGTACCAACTCGACGGGAATGCGATCCGACACGATCTGTAAAAAGCCTTGCACGATCACGTGCATCGCCTCGAACTCCGAAAGGCCGCGAGCCATGCAATAGAAAATCTGTTCGCGATCGACACGGCCAGCCGTCGCGCCGTGAGTGCAGCGGACATCATCAGCTTCGATTTCCAATCCGGGGATCGCATCGACCCGGCAAGCGTCCGACAACATGAGCGCGTCATTGCGCTGATAGCCGTCAGTCTTCTGAGCTTCCGGAGCGACCTTAATCATGCCGCGCCAGACGACACGAGCACGGTCGCGGATCACGTCTTTGTAGAGCAGATCGCTGCGCGTATCCGGCGCGTTATGCCATTGCTGCGTGTAGTACGACAGAACTTGCCGATTCGTCGCGAACGTCACGCCGTTGACCTCGGCTTCGGCCCCGCGTCCGTCGAGATGCACGTCCTGATGAATGTGAGCCAGCTTCGCTCCCAGTCCGCCGACCGTCCACTGCAACATGCCGTTCGATTCGACTCGCCCCGCTTGATGCGCGAAGTGCCACGTCTTGTCGTTCCAGTTCTGCAATTGGACGTACCGCAGCCGAGCCTCCCTGCCGAGGATCAACTCCACCGCGCCGACATGCAATCCGGCCGCGTCCGTCGTCGCCGAGGAAGTCTCTTCCAGCAACGTTGCAGACGCTCCGTCTTCCAAGATGACGAGCGTGTGACTGAAGTCCGCCGCCCCCGCCGCGCTCAGTCCGATCAAACTGTTGAGCGGCTCGTTGATCGACACGCCTCGCGGCACGAACAGTACGGTTCCGCCGGTCCAAAACGCCGCGTGCCAACTGGCGAAGCGATCCCGCCGCGCCTGCACCCCGCGCTTGCCGAAATACGGCTCCAGCTTCTCGCGATGCTCCACCAGCAGCGTGCTCAGGTCACCGAACAACACGCCTTGCTTGGCATATTTCTGATCCAGCGTCGCTCGCGTCGCATGCCCATCTACGTGAGTCACCGTCCCGGCGAACTCGCCTCGGTCCTGCATCAAAGATCCGAATGTCGCCGACTCGGACGGCTCCGAACGGACATGAAATTGATCCGGCCGAAACGTGCGCGTCTCGATCCGCTTCCATTCCTCCGGGTCCAGCGGCACGGCGAGATGATCTTGATATTGCTCGTATGCCTTGCGCCGCGCGTCGACGATCCAATCGGGTTCATCACGCGATTCGAGAAACGCTTCAAACGCGGTACGGCTAAAGCCAGTCACAATGTCAGTCAGTGTTGCAGTCATGGTCTCTCGTTCGTCATCAATTCAATGGACAGTCCATCCAACTCCGCTCGGTATTGCAGTCCCGGTGACCCGGTCGCTAGTAACGCTTCGCGGATCGGCCCCGTGATTTCAGCGATCGTCGCCTTACGGGCCTCGACGATTTCCTTCGTATCAATCGGCTGCAACGTCCCACCCATTGAGTGAGCTTGTAGGACGTGAGTCGTCCAGTCGATCACTTCCCAGCCGCAGCGGAATCGGACGTTGGCTCGGATCAGGTATTTCTCCAAAACGATGTCTAAACCGGTTTCTTCCTTCGCTTCTCGAATCGCTCCGTCGTCAAACGATTCGCCCAGTTCGACTCCACCCGACGGCGTGCGGTACGCGCCGAGCGGATAGCTCGGCTTGCGAATCACCACGATGTTCCGCTCGTCATCGACGATCACGAGCGTCACGTCGTGGCAGCGTCCTTGCTTTTGTCCCAACCGCACGATGCCGAGTTGTTCGGGAGTCATCTCGTACTCTCGCGCGATCTCAACCGGAGCGCCATATCGCTGTTCGATCTCGCGGATGATTGCAGCCGTCACATACATGCTTGTCTCACCACGCCACCAATTCCTCCTCAGCAATTTCGCATCGAACCACACGACCACCGGCCGCTTGAATGTCGCGGTATGCTGATCGCACTGCTGCCTCAAATGATTCTGCCTCGCGGTGGAATGAGACATAAGGCTCGCCGCAATGCAATCCGGGGGAACTGTCGTCGGCTCCGGCTTCGTAGAGCGCATTCGACCATTCCAGGAGGTCGCGAGACTCCGGCTCCAGCCACAAGGTGAATTCAAAGATTCGCGCTGTCATGATTACTTCACCTTGAGCACCGGCTGGTCGGGGTGAGCCGGATTCGCGATCAAACGCCGATTCGTGCAATCGACGAGAAGATCGGTTTTCTCCAAGACCGTCTGGCCAATCAGCACTTCATTTCCCAGGACCAGCGGGTCGTCCGATGTTCCACGACCTTCAATTTCAATGTTGATCGGCTCGGTGACATCCACGATTTCTGAACTTCCATCCGCATATTCCGCCATGCGGTGACCGACGACCATCAGCCCCAAATGATCGAACAGGAACTTCGGGATTGTTGTGCAAACTGCTCCGGTATCGACCAAGGCGTCAGCAACGTAGCTCCGCACTTGGTCGGCGGGCAACTGGCCGCGAGCCGACAGAATCTTGTCGACATTGTTGGTCAATTTCACTTTGACACGGACCTCACCCATGTCGCCACTTCCTTTCGATGTGACGGTCGCACTTTTCGGAATCGAAACTCGGTGGAATTTGACAGTCATCCGACACTGCCTTCCATTTGCAACTCAATCAGGCGGTTCATTTCGACGGCGTATTCCATCGGCAGCTCTTTGACGAGCGGTTCGATGAAGCCGGTGACGATCATGGCCGAGGCTTCCGCTTCGGTCATGCCACGGCTCATCAGGTAGAAGAGTTGCTCTTCGCCGATCTTCGAGACGCTGGCTTCGTGTTCGAGAGAGATCTGGTCGTCTTCGGCTTCGATATACGGGTAAGTGTCGCTGCGGCTTTTGCTGTCGAGGATCAACGCATCGCAGACGACATTCGATTTGCAGTTGGTCGCTCCCTTTTCGACTTTGACCAAGCCGCGATAACTGGCTCGGCCGCCACCTTTCGAGATGCTCTTCGAGACAACGCGGCTCGATGTGTTCGGAGCACAATGCACCATCTTCGCGCCGGCGTCTTGATGCTGGCCGTGATTCGCGAACGCGATCGACAGCGTCTCGCCGCGAGCACCCGGCTCCATCAGATAGATTGACGGGTACTTCATCGTCAGCTTCGAGCCGAGGTTGCCGTCCACCCACTCCATCAGCGAGTCGCCGTAGGCCATCGCTCGCTTGGTGACGAGGTTGTAGACGTTGTTCGACCAGTTCTGGATCGTCGTGTAGCGGAAGCGACCTCCACGTTTGACGACGATTTCGACGACGGCCGAGTGTAGGCTTTCGCTGCTGTAGGTCGGAGCCGTGCAGCCTTCGACGTAATGGGCCGACGCTCCTTCATCGACGATGATCAGCGTCCGCTCGAACTGCCCCATGTTCTCCGAGTTGATGCGGAAGTACGCCTGCAACGGAAATTCGATCTTCACGCCTGGCGGCACGTAGATGAACGACCCGCCCGACCACACGGCCGAATTGAGCGCCGCGAACTTGTTGTCGTTGGGCGGGATGATCTTGCCGAAGTATTCCCGGAACAGATCCGGATGGTCTCGCAGCGCCGAGTCGGTGTCGGTGAAGAGCACCCCTTGCTTGGCGAGGTCTTCCTGCAAGCTCCCGTAGATGACTTCCGACTCGTACTGAGCCTTCACGCCCGCGAGATATTTCTTCTCCGCTTCGGGAATGCCCAGCCGATCGTACGTCTTGCGAATGTCCTCGGGCACATCTTCCCAACTCTTCTCCAGATTGGCCGCCGCCTTCATGTAGTAGAAGATGTTCTGGAAGTCGATCTCTTCCACGGCACCGCCCCAAGTTGGCATCGGTTTTTGGAAGAACGTCTCCAGCGAGCTGATGCGGAAGTCCCGCATCCACTTCGGCTCCTTCTTCATCTCGGAGATCTGATAAACGATCTCGCGATCCAGCCCTCGGCGGCTCTTGAAGACGTACTTGTCCGTGGGGTCGTGGAACCCGAATTGGTAATCGCCGACGCCGACGTCTTGGTCTTCACGTTCTTGAACTGCTAGGTCAGTGCTCATGATTTATTCCTCGCCGTTTTGGCGCATCAATTTCAAAAATGATTCCGTCGAGAGAACTCAACGGTCAAATCTTTCGTATCAAGTCTTCTAGGTTTGCTTTCATTAAACTGGCCGAAGGACTGTTGGGATCAAGTTGCAAAGCTCGATTCGCCAGAGCCAAGGCTTTCACGAATTCACCCTTCCGCTGAAATTCACCGGCAAGGACTACCAGTCGTTCAACTTCATTGTTTTCTGGATATGCCACCGAATTAGCCGGTACTTTCGTTAGTTCATCCGGTGTTGGATCGACGACTCCAAATAAATCCTTTGTCGGTGCTTCTGAAATGCCCTCTGGTGCGTTGGCGATGATTTGCTGTGCCGGTTCATCCGACACAAATTCGGGAATGCTCGGCGGCGATGTCGCGAAAGTGGAACCCGCTTCTGAGGATCCTGAGTAGGAACCATTTTCCGCACACCCACAAAGACAAACCACGAGCAACACGCTTGGCAACAGACGTCGCATGACATTCTCCCAGCTACCTGACTGTGTGCCCCTATCAACTCACCACTAACACTTCCGTTGGAACTTGAGTCATCCGAGGCGGTGGAAGCGGCTTGCCTTCTCGCTGAAATAACTCAATCGTTTCCTCCACCAATTCACACAACTCCGCGAACACCGCTCGTTCGTCGTCACCGTGACAGCCACCATAAAATAGATTCGGACATCGCCCGACGAAGCACTGGTCTTCATCGGACCATTCCACAATCTTCGGATAACGTGCGAGTGGGTTCATTGCATCGACTCCTATGCCTCCACCGCCGCCGCACCGACTGGTTCCACCGATGTGATGTGCAACAGCGAACAGATTCTGAACTCAGCCGGCACGCCGTCTTCGGCAATTTCCACGCCGACATAGAGACTTGTTCGGCTGAGAAATGCCATTTCGGGATGTCGCACTTCAAACGCTTTGCCGCTCGACATCGTGATGCGAAACGGTTGAAACGGTTGAGCCGACAACAGGTCTCGAAATGTTTGAACGGTCATAGTCACACTCCTGCTGTCACAACCTTTACAGCGTCCTCTTCTGCCGCCTCGGCCGGATGCCGCTCCCTCACTGCTGCATAGCCGTTGGCGTGCAGGTCGTGAGCGAGTGACGCGTCGCCGGTTTCGACGATCTTTCCCGCGAGCATCACATGCGTGAAGCTCGGCCTGTTGAATTCGAGCAGGCGTTCGTGATGCGTGATGATCAGCACGCCCATGTGCGGGCCGTGGAGTTTGTTGATCCCTTCGCTAACCGCTCGGACGGCGTCGCTGTCGAGGCCGCTGTCGGTTTCGTCGAGGATCGCGAATCGCGGACGCAGTAGCGACAACTGCAAAATCTCCATCCGCTTCTTCTCGCCGCCGCTGAAGCCGTCGTTGAGATACCGCCGAGCGAACTCGCTGTCGATGTCGATCTCGGACATCCGATCCTTGAGCTCCTTGCGGAAATCCTTCATCGGGATCAGCCCCTCTCCCTCTTTGCGATCGGGGTTGCGAACGTTCGAGACCGCGTGCCGCAGGAAGTCGGAGACCTTCACGCCTGGAATCGTCACCGGGTACTGAAACGCCAGAAAGATCCCCAGCCGCGCTCGCTGGCAGGGGTCCAACTCCAGCACGTTGACGCCGTCGAGTTCAATCGACCCGCCAGTGATCTCGTATTTCGGATGCCCGGCCACGACGTAAGCCAGAGTGCTCTTGCCGCACCCGTTGGGCCCCATCAAGGCATGAATCTCCCCCTGCCGAATCTCCAGGTTGACCCCCTTGAGAATCGGCTTGCCATCCACGGCGACTCGCAGGTCGCTGATCTTCAGAATTGCGCTCATCACTCACCTTTCGTTGCCGACGTGACCACGGTTTGAGCAACCGCAGAGTCACCGGCGTTATCACTGAAATTCACCACGGTTCGTCCCGAAGCCGCCTGCCGTTCGCGTGAGCGTTCGACAATCTTTTTGAGATCGAAATCGCACTCGGCCGCGAGTCGTTCTCGAACCGCACGCACTTCTTCCACGATTGGATCGCGTTCCCTCGCGAAGCTGACCACCTTGGCATTCGACTTCTTTAACCGCTCGCGAGACGCTTCCATGATTCGACGGACATCAAAGCCGTACTCAGCGGCCTGCTGCTCTCGGATTGAACGCACTTCGTCGATGATCGGATTGGGTTTCATCTTTCGATCCCCATGATTTGTGTCGGAGTCAATATCTTCGGGAAGGCATAACCGCGGAGGTAACAAATCTGTCGGAGCACCTTGATGATTTCTTCGTTGGCGATGTGCGAACAATTCCAAGTCAACAAGTAATCCATTTCGTGAACCGCACCGAACGCAATGTGCAACGCATCGGTCGCGGCTCGTTCGGGCAAAGCACCAGAAGTCATAAATGCCGCTGCCAACTCGTCAATCTCTGGCAGGTCATCCAACAAAGGAACTTCCTCCAGAGCAACTAGACGTTCTTTCGCGGCCGCCGGATCCCCGTCCGCACACTCATTCCAAACGAATTCCGAAATGTAGAGTTCAAACTCCTGTCGCTGATTCTGCCACCAATCTCTCGTTGTTTGCTGATCCGCCGCGATCCCCGGATCACGACTCGGCCAAGCCGTCAGGTAGCTGGGAATCGTCGTTTCCAGATACAGGCGAGGCATGGCCATTCAATTTCAACTCCGCGCTCACCGTGAAATTTCCGATTCATTACCGAGGTCGTCGGCATGATCGGTCGTTTCATCGTCCTCCAAAATCGTGACCATCACCCGCACCGGCCGCAGCGGGAGTTCCGCCGACGGGAGCGTGAGATGGCTGTCGGGATGCAACACGGATTCCAAGGTTCGATAAGCCATGTTCTCCCTTTCGTTGTTTACGGCTGCTTGCGACGAGTCCGTTCGAGTCAATTGCAATCACCAGAATTTCCACCACGGTTGCTTCTTCGGAGTCTGTGCCCGGACAAGTTCGATTTGTTTCTTCATGTCGTCAAAGATTGGTTGCAAGAATCCTGTTTCACCCGTTGTGTATCGTTTGGCAATTAGATTTGGCGGGAACACCAAGATGTTTCCTGGTTGCCCATGAACCGCGATTTCAGTTCCTTGTGAGTCTCGAACAACGACCCAATTCAAATTCAAAGAGTCTGCCAAGTATTGGCCGAATGTCAGTCCGACCAGATTGATGATTGGGTTTGGATCCTCGGTTTCTCGATTGTGTTGCGAAAGCCATTTCGCAAACGCTTGGTCAAGTTGATGAGGCTGCGGAACACCGTCCAAAGTCTCTCCAGTCAAATCTTGAACGAAGGCTCGTCCGGCTTCGACGCCGGTACGAATCCACTCCAACTCGGATTTGTTGGGTTTGAGAATCTTCTGAGCCATCACGTTCACACATTCAACACGCTCGGCACGGCCGCGACTCCGCTGTGGTGGGGGACGGGGAGGACTTCGGTCATCCCTTTGCCGAGCTTGCGGGCCTTGATCTTGTCTTGAATCCGCATGATCCCTTCGAGCAGAGCCTCCGGACGCGGCGGGCAGCCGGGGACGTACACATCGACCGGCACGACCAGATCGACTCCCTTGACGACGTGATAGCCCCACTTGAAGTACGGACCGCCACCGACGGTGCAGGCTCCCATCGCGATCACGTACTTCGGATCGGGCATCTGCTCGTAGAGCCGCCGCACTCGGCTGGCCATTTTGTAGGTGACGGTCCCGGCCACGATCATCAAGTCCGCTTGCCGAGGACTCGCACGGAACGCCCCGGCTCCGAAGCGGTCCAGGTCGAAGCGGCTGGCTCCGACGGCCATCATCTCGATCGCACAGCACGCCAGGCCGAATGTCATCGGCCACACACTGGACTCCTTCGCCCAGTTCATCGCCTGCTCCAGCGTTGAGACAATCACGTTCTCTTCAAAACGTCCTTCGATCCAACTGCTCATGATTTTGTCCGTTGTATTTTGGTGTCTTGTGATCCGTACCGAGCCACAAACTCTAGCGGCACGATCGCGCGATGCAATCGACTCAACTACCCACGGTTTCGGCCTGAAACTCACAGCAATGATGCCCGTCGCGGCAGCATTTGGTGAGCGTGATTTTCGTTCCCAGAACGTCGCCAAAAACTTCTTGTTCCAACTCGCAGATACCGGAATCAGACGACGCCAACTCCTGATACGGGCAACTGTTTTCTCGCAGAATCGGCAGCGCTCCCGTCGTGTCAATTTCCACATCGAAGCCGCGACCGATCAGTGATGCCTGCAACTGCCGCAAACGATCCGGCAACGAACGCGAACGATCCGTTCGGCCGTAGCGGTTGACCATCGACTCTCGCACCCGCTGCACAACTCGCTTGCGGAGTAACGGCTCTTCGATGCTCTGCATTTCTTGCCAGAGGATCAGGGCCAGATCGCTGTAATTCTCTCCGAGTTGATTGAGCCCCGATTCCGACACCTGGTAAACGAAGCGTGGACGACCCCGGCCGCCGCGAACCATGACTCGCGAGACAAAGCCCTGGCCTTGCAGTCGCACAAGTCGCTGGCGCACGGCTGTCGCCGTCACACCGACTGAGCCGCAAATCTCTGAAATCGTTCCCGATCCGAGCCGATGAAGCTGGTCCAAGAACGTTCGGTCGCTAGTTTCGAGTGCAGCTTTCATGGCTAAATCAACTTAAGAGCCTTGAAGTTACGTCAATCCATCGGTTGCACGACCACTGCTCGGCGAGCGATGGTATCCGTGCCGGATAATTTTGACAACCAAAATTGTCAAAATGCGTCTGGCCAAGCGACGATCACTCACCAAGGCCGCAGAATTCATCGCTTCTTTGGAATCGAACTCGGACCAAAAAAGTCTGCGAACTAAACTCCAGCCGAAAGGCGATGCCCGGCACATCGCGAACCATTTCAATCAACGCAATGCCGAGGAGATGAGATCATCGTCGAGGGAACGCACCCATGAGCCAACCTCTACTTGCAGGCGGTTCAGCATCCAGCGAGGCATCGACGGGGTTCGCTTTTCGGCCACCCTCGCAGGCTTGGGAGCAGATTCGTTTCGCCGATGGTCCACAGAGTTTTTTGTGGGCCTGGTTCAAGCCCGCGGCAGTTCCTCAGGGATTGATTGTGCGAATTCCGGACGAGGCCTCGCAGGCTCAGTCGTTGACGCTTCGCGCCGTCCTGCATTTGACCGGTGTCGATTCGACTTGGGTGGCGATGTGGCAGGTCTACGGCATGGCTTATCCCGGCATGAATGGAGCCAATCCGCTGTTGGATCAGCCGTTGCCAACACTCGTGGCCGGGGCCGATCCGAATCTCGTGGTCTTTGTCGCTGCGCCGCAACCCAGCTACATGACGCCGATGGCGCCGTTTGCGGCACCGCCGATGATGCCTTCCGCAAGCGTTTCGACTTCGGCACGCACTAGCCAAACTGCCGAGTTGTTGGAGCGGCTGGATACGGAGTGGAACGCCGCGATGGATGTCGAAAAGGATTTGGACCGGCTGCGCAAAATGCTCGTTGATTTGACGAGCCGATTGAAGACGTTGAATCGAGACTTGAACCCGGACGAACGCCTGTATTCCAGTCGCGAAGACAAACAGGACTGGCAGGATGCTCGGCGATTTTTGCGAGACTCGGACAATCGCCTGCGAGCCTGCATCAAGGAATTCGACATCGGCGACTCCAGTTCGGCCGGACACAAGCGGCACTACGAGCACCTTCACGCGCAGTTCGTAGCCCCGCGCGTGCCGTTCGACGGCATGGAGCAAGCCTTGAACGGCTTCGAGTTCTATCGCAAGCTTCTCACGACCTTGCAGGGCAAGATGAACTCCACGTTCCTGGGGGCGCAGAGCAACGGTGAACGGCGAGCCCAAATGGTCTTGGCTCGGATCGCCAACAAGGTTCGCGAATCGTCCAACAAGAAGACGGCATTGGGTGCCGCGCTCGACGGCTGATGCATCGAATTTCTGCCGTGAGTTGCTCCGCCGTCAGGATTTCGGCCCATCCTTGGGCGACCCGGCTGGAGTCGCGCCGTGACGAGCCAACTCGCCACGCAACTGCTGGCCGAGAACGCTGTGCTTTCGGCCGTAACCGAGATAGATGCACATCCCGATCGCCAGCCAACCAATGAGCCGGTACCAGTTTTCTGCGGGTAGCGAGAACATCAGCATCAGACAGGCGGCGATCCCTAGCACAGGGACGACGGGAACGAACGGGCAGCGGAACGGTCGCGGAGTGTCCGGGTTCGTCTTGCGCATGATCAGGACCGCCGCGCAGACAATCACGAACGCGAACAACGTCCCGATGTTGGTGAGATCGAGCAGGGCGTCAATCGGCAGCAGTCCGGCCAACACGCTGACGAACAAGCCGATCAGGATGGTGCTCTTCCACGGCGTTTGAAATCGCGGATGCACGTCGGCGAAGAACTTGCTGGGGACCAGTCCATCGCGAGCCATCGCCAGGAACACGCGCGGAGCACTCAGCATCATTACCAGCAGCACAGACGTGATTCCAGCGACGCCGGCTCCGGCGATGATGAACTCTGCTTTGGGCAAGCCGGCCTTCTTGAAGGCGTCCGAGACTCCCGCGTGGATGTCGATCTCGTTGAAGCGAACCATGCCTGTCAGCACCGCCACCACGGCGATGTAGAGCACCGTGCAAATCAAGAGCGAGGTCACAATCGCGATGGGCACGTCGCGTTGCGGATTCTTGGCCTCTTCGGCGTGAGTCGACACGCTGTCGAATCCGATGTACGCGAAGAAGATGATGGCCGCTCCCGCCAACACGCCGACTGGACGGCCATTCTGCGGTTCCCCCAAGATCGGTTGCCCAAAGAAGCTCAGCCCCGACCAACCATATGGAGCGAACGGCGTCCAGTTTGCCGAGTCGATGTAGAACGCGCCCACTCCGATCACGAACAGCACGGCCAAAACCTTCACGATGACCATCGCGGTGTTGAACTTGGCGCTCTCCTGAATGCCTTTGACCAACACCGCAGTCACGATGGCGACAATCAAAACGGCCGGAAGATTGACCCAGGCTCCGGTCATCACGAAATGTCCATTTTCGTAAACCAGCGGATTCTTGCTGATGACGTCGGGGAGCACGATGCCGAACTTCGCCAGCACCGCTTGAAAATATGACGACCAGCCATTGGCCACGGTCGCCGCTCCGACCGCGTATTCCAGGACTAAGTCCCAGCCAATGATCCAGGCGAAAAGTTCGCCCATCGTCGTGTAGGCGTAGGTGTAGGCACTGCCGGCGACCGGAGCCATTGACGCGAACTCGGCGTAGCACAGAGCCGCAAAGATGCAGGTCAGTCCCGCGACGACATACGAGACCATGAGGGCCGGTCCCGCGATGTCGTGTGCCGCCTTACCGGTCGACACAAAGATGCCGGCTCCGATCACCGCACCGATGCCCAGGCTCGTCAGCGCAACCGGTCCGAGCACCCGCTTCAAGCGGTGGTCGCCGGCCATTTCGTCGAGCAAATCCTGAAGATTCTTCTTCGCAAAGAACTGATTCTGCGACATGTTGCCTGCCTCCGATCGGATGTACTCAACGCCGAGTTGCGTGAGGCGGGTAGCGTATTGACGTGGGACAGGTTTTCAACCTGCCCGGACATCAATCGGCCGAGAGTTGAAGAGAACGGCATCGCAACGAATTGTGAATTCGCGGCCGGGCAGGTTGCAAACCTGCCCCACGAGGCTACTCCGCCTTGAAGCGATAGCCGATGCCGCGAACCGTCTCGACCAAGTGGCCCTTGTCGCCGAGCTTCTGCCGCAGCGAGCGGACATGCACGTCGATGGTCCGTTCGAGAGCGTTGGCGTCCTCGCCGCGTGCGTTGTCGAGCAGTTCGTTGCGCGAGTACGGCCGGCCGGGACGGCGCATCATCGTCCAGAGCATCTTGAACTCGGTCGGCGTGAGTTGCATCTCTTGGCCATCGAGTTTCGCGGTGTGATGCGTGCGATCGACTTCGATGCCCGCCACCGAGATGACATCGGCCGATTGTTGTTCCGCCGACGGGCGTCGCAAAAGCGCCTTGATGCGGCTGATGAGCGGTTTGATTTTGAAGGGCTTGGCGACGTAGTCGTCCGCCCCCATGTTGAAGCCGACGATCTCATCGACTTCCTCGGCTTTCGCCGTCAGCATCAGGATGCGAATGCCTTGCGTCTTCGGATCGCTGCGAAGCTGTCGGCAGATTTGCAGGCCGTCGATACCCGGCAACATCAGGTCCAGCACGATCAAATCCGGCAGCGAGTTTTGAGCACGCCGCAACCCATCGGTGCCGTCGCTGGCGGTGAGCACTTCAAAGCCTTCGTTGGCCAAGTTGTAACTCAGAATTTCGCTCAATGAGCGTTCGTCTTCGATAATCAGAATCTTGGACTTCGACATCAACCGCCTCCGAAACCACGGAGAATTCTGCCCTCTTCAATGGTTATCGCGGGTTCTCAGGTCGATGTCGTGTCGAAGTCGATGAAGAATTGGTTAATTTCGCTTCCGCGCGTCGAAGTGCTTGAGCTTCTCGCGGTCGATCTCGACGCCGAGTCCCGGCTTCGTCGGGATCTCCAAAAAGCCTTCGGCGTCGATGCGGAACGGCTCGGTGGTCAGCGAGTCGATGTACGCGCACGGCGTGAGATACTCGACGTACCGAGCAATCGGCATCGCCGCCGCAAGCTGCAAGTCGGCGGCCAAGCCCAGCGCCGTGTTCCAACCGTGCGAGACCATTTGGATGTTGTGATCGTAGGCCATCCACGCGATGCGGCGCGACTCGGACAAGCCGCCGTTCTTCGTGCAGTCGGGCTGAATGATGTCCACCGCGCGGCGTTCGAGCCACGGCCGGAACGACTGCCGTCGAGTCAACACCTCTCCCGTTGCGATCGGCACGGGCGAGACGCGGGTCAGTTCGATGTAGCCCTCGATATCGTCCGGCGGTAGAGCCTCTTCAAACCACACGATGCCGTAATCGGCGAGCATGTGCGCCGTCTCGCGAGCCCAGTTGACGCCGTGCGGCCAGAACTGCTCGCTACCTCCCGCATCGACCATCAAATCAACTCCAGGGCCGACGGTCTCGCGAGCGGTGCCGACCAGCAACTCGTCGAACTTCCGATCGCGCCGCCCGAACGGTCGCCAACCCATCTTGATTGCCCTGAACCCTCGCTCGACCGTCGATTCCAGAGTCGCCCGCAAAGCATCCGGCTCATCGAACAGGATCGAACCATACGGCTTAATCCGCTGCCGATAATTCCCGCCGAGCAATCGCGACACCGGCTGCCCGCAGACCTTGCCGAACAAATCCCACAGAGCGATGTCGATCCCGCTGATCGCGTGCTCGACCGAGCCGCCACGTCCTTGCCAAAACGACGATTGCCGCAGCTTCTCGCTGACCCGCTCCGGCTCGACGGCCGACTCGCCTTTGAGCAGCGGCCACAGTAACTCGACCGCCCCCTCGACCAGCTTGCCGGACGTGAAGCAACTTCCCCAACCCGATAAGCCTTCGTCCGTCCGCACTTCGACAAACGTGTGCAGGTTCTCCTGCGGCTCATGCCCTTGTGGCCAGCCGCCATCGACGGTGGCTCCGGTAAGCGGGATGACTTCGATGTGAGTGATTTTCATATTGGAGGTCTCGGCGGTGAGCGACGGAACAATGCGTGACAGCTTTTCGGCGAGTCACGCAGCCGTCAAGCAAGCCGTGGTTATTCAGAATTCGAGTTTCCTGTCGTAGACTGCACGCCGACGTCTTTGGAAAAGGAAGTTGCCATGCACCGCGATAGCCAGATAGTCGCTCGGCCCATGGAAGTCTTGATGGTGGAGGACAGCCTCACCGCCGCCAAGCTGACGGGCGAGGATGCGCTGGAATTCGTCTGCCGTTCAGGCAAGCATGCTCGCGTTCCGCGTCCCGATTTGATTTTGCTCGACTAGAGTTTTCCGGGGATCAGTCAAAAAACGTGTTGGCGGCGGTGAAAGAGGATGCCGCGCTGCGAGACATTCTGGTCGTCGAGCTGACGGCCTCGATTGATCCGGCGGATCGAGCCGACGTCAAGCATTTTGATGTGGCCGCGTATCTCACCAAGCCGGTGAACCTCGAACAATTCTTGTGGCTTGTCCAAGAATTGAAGCAGTTGTGGTTGTCCGAGGTCATTTTGCCGCATGTCGATGAGGTGGCCGAGACGCCACCGGACGGCGCACCTTCTTCAGGCGGGTCGCTGGGCTTGTTCAAGTAGCGCACTCGAGCCGCGTGCGCTACGAGAATAAGTCTTGCTCTCAAAATCAAATTTGCGATACATCTCCGTCCTCTTCGGAAGAAGGCTCTGCCTCTTCTCTGTGTTCCCTTCCGACCTTTGACTCTCCAGCCGGAAAAACTAACTCATGAGCGGTGTCAAGGAAGGCACCTTTTGTGGCGAGCGTGTGGGTCGTGTGGCCCACTGGGAATGCTTGTCGCTGTTTGGCCTGGCGATGTGGTTGAGTGTGCTGGCTGGTTGCCAGTCGTGGCCCATCATTCGCGGCCAATCGCCTGCGTTCGATGAGCCCGCTTCGAAAGAAGGGGATCGTCGTGTGCGCCGCATCAACGATGAGCCAACGCCTGACGAAGAACGCATTCCTGGTGATCTCGACGAAGGCTTGAATCTGAGTGGAGAAGGTTCAGAGGAGCTGACGGATCCAATTACCGACATCGTGATTGAAGGCAACGACACGATCGAAACGACTGCGATTCGCAAGTTGGTGCGTTCGGCCGTCGGGCGGCCTCCGGCGGAGTCTCAGATTCGCGAAGACGTGCGGGCTTTGTACAGCACGCGTTGGTTCTTCAGCATCGAACCGCGTTATCGCCGCAATGACACGGGCTTGGTGTTGGTATTTCGCGTGATCGAACGGCCGATCGTCGAGAAGGTCGAGTTTCGTGGAAACGAACGGATCAAAACGGGCTACCTTGAGAAACTGACCGGCCTCAAGGCAGGCAGTCCATTCGAGGTCAGTTTGAATCGCGAGGCGACGAAACGGATTGAAGAGCAGTACAAATCAAAAGGGTTCCCGTACACGAAAGTCACGCTCGAAAAAGGGGATCGCCGCGAAGACCGGCAAGTGATCTTTGTGGTTGACGAAGGGCCGAAGGTCATCGTTGGTCCGGTGAAGTTCGTTGGCAACGACTCGTTTTCGTATGGAGTCTTGAAGCAGAAACTCTCGCTGCGGCCAGCATTTCTCGGACTGGCGTTCCTCGGCAAGTACAAGCCGGAGCAGTTGCCAGACGATGTCGCCGCTCTCAAGCAGTACTACCACAGCCTGGGTTACTTCGACGTCGACATCGAAAAAGAAGTCGACATCGACGAAAGCCCGTGGAACCCGCTGAGCTTCAAGTCTGCTCACGCGCTGATCACGTACCGCATTAAAGAGGGGCCGCGATTCAAGATTCGCGAACTCATCATCGAAGGCAATAAAATCTTCACGAACGAGGAGTTAGCCAATGAGCTGAAATTGCGTTCGGGAGAGTTCTACAACGCGAGGTACATGAGCAAGGATGTGGATGGAATCAAGGATCGCTATGGCCATTTGGGGCGCACGTTTGCGAACGTGGAGCCTGTGCCTCGATTCCTGGAAGAGCCGGGGGTCATGGATCTGGTTTACCATGTCAACGAAGACCGCGTTTACACGATCCGTCACATCGATGTCCGTATTCACGAAGATCAACCGCACACGAAGCTGTCAGTCGCTCTGAATCGCATGATGGTTCATCCCGGCGATCTCGCGGACCCCAAAAAGATACGGCAAAGCGAGCGGCGGATTGGGGGCCAAATCTTCACCCCCAGTGGCCCAGAAGCTCCCCGCATTCAAATCTCGAAGGTGCCCGACAAGCCGAATTCCAATCGTCCGCAAGTCACGCAAGCGAGCGTCATTCGCGGGCAATCTCCGGAGTTCTCGAATGTCAGCTTGGAGCGTCTGAAATCGGACTCTCTGGTCTTTGGCACCAAGGCTTCGATTCGTGGACAAAGCCCGGATTCTTCGGACGCCGATTCTCCGGATTTCAGTTCGTCCGTTTTGATGGCTCAAGTTCCCACGCCGCAGTATCGATTCGGCGGTGATGCGACGGATCCCTTGGCGGTGCCGGAACTGCCTCCCGGACAGATTGATTTGGGCGTGGATGCGACGACGGCGCAAACCGGCCGGCTGTCGTTTGGCGTTGGCGTCAACAGCAATTCGGGGGTCGTCGGATCGATCGTTCTCGAAGAGAATAATTTCGACATCATGAATTTTCCGCGCAGTGCGGAAGATATCTACTCCGGCCGAGCGTTTCGAAAAATGCGAGGCCACGGGGAGCAATTCCGCATCGAAGCTGTCCCCGGCAACATCGTCAGTCGCTACCTCGTGAGTTGGACCGATCCGTATTTCAATGACAGTCCCTACAGCGTCGGCGTCAGCGGCTTCTATTTCAATCGCTTCTATCGCGATTGGACCGAACAACGAATGGGCGGCCGAGTCACCGTCGGTCGGCAACTCGACGCGGCGTGGTCGTTGATTGGTTCGCTTCGCATGGAATCGGTTCACCTTTCGAATCCGACCAAAGATTCGGGCGGCAACATTGCCCCAATCTTACAGGAGTCGCTGGGAAATTCGTTTCTCTCGACAGGTCGCCTCGCAATCGCTCACGACACTCGTGATTCGCCGTTTCAGCCGCGTCACGGGCATTACGTCACGAGCGGATTTGAACAAGCTTTTGGCGAGTTCAATTATTCGCGAGTTGATGCGGAGGGACATCAATACTTCTACTTCCTGGAGCGACCCGATGGTGAGGGCGGCCACATTTTATCGTTGGGCCTGCAAGCCGCATGGACTGGTGCAGACACTCCAATCTACGAACGCTACTTCGCGGGTGGATTCCAATCCGTGCGAGGTTTCTCGTACCGCGGCATTAGCCCGATCGCAAATAATGCCCGCATCGGTGGACAGTTTAGCTTCCTCGGCGGCGCGGAATACCTTGTCCCGATCACTGCCGATGGAACGCTCGGAGCGGTTGCCTTCACGGACTTCGGCACGATTCAAGACACCTCTGCGAAGCTGACCAACCTGCGGTTGACGGTTGGATTCGGCATGCGAGTCACAGTGCCGATGATGGGCCCGGCTCCAATCGCGCTCGACTTTGGCTTCCCGCTCATGAAAGAGAACGATGACCTGACGCAGGTCTTCCAATTCACGATGGGGCTGACACGGTAGGTCAGGCATTCCAGCCTGACTCGATCGGTGAGTGGGAGTCGATGGCACATCGCGTCAGCTTGAAAAGGCTGACCTACAGCGATTCCAACGGCCCGACGGCGACAGTGGTCGTGGCTCCCAGCGGGTAGATGTCCAACAACTCGCGGACGTCGCGAGACGTGATCCCACGCAACT
Organism: Planctomyces sp. SH-PL62; assembly: GCA_945893075.1. Classification (GTDB taxonomy): domain Bacteria; phylum Planctomycetota; class Planctomycetia; order Planctomycetales; family Planctomycetaceae; genus SXKJ01. Next base: position 27,365 of record CAMDDX010000043.1, read on the forward strand.
CTTTGAGGTCGTCGTCGACCGATCGGTATTCCTCGCGGTTGATCCAATTGCCCCCCAGCGACGAGAGTCGGCCAGTCGGACGTTCGCTGCGCAGCACGACGCGCGACGCCACTTTGTTCTTGGCTTGTTCGAGTTCGTCTTCACGAATGCCGTGCTGGTTGACTTCTGCAAAGATTGCCTGAATGCGGGCGAGGTTGTCGGCGATCGCTTCCGGTTCGCTCGACAAGTACGTCAGATAACTGCCGCTGCCGTCGTAGTCGTTGAAGTCCAGGTCGGCGGCTTCGGCGAGTCCGGGATCAACCAGTTCCCAAAATAACCGGCTGCCGCTGTGGTCCCCTACAATCACCGACAGAATCTCGGCGGCGAAACGCAGGCGGTTCTGGGCCGATGGGGCGGGAGTCATCTGCATGATGTGCTCTTGTTGGCTCTTCGGCCGAGTAATGACTTTCAATCCGCCTGGCGGCTTCGCCTCGTGGGTCGCTCGGACGCAGGTTCCTTTCGGCCAATGAACGCAGTGTTGCTCGGCGAGTGAAACAATTTGCGACCAGTCGGTGTTGCCGGCGACTGCCAGCGTGACGTTGCTGGCGAGGTATCGGTCTCGGTGGTACGCGCGCATCTGGTCACACGACAGCGCCGTGATGCTTTCCTTCGTGCCCAGCACGCTTTGCCCCAGCGGGTGCCCCGCGAAGTGCGTCTGCATCAGATTCTCGTAGGCCGTAAAGCTCGGCTGGTCGTCGTACATCCCGATCTCTTCCAGGATGACGTTCTTCTCCATGTCGAAGTCTTCTTGCCGCAGCGCGGGTCGCAGGATGTTCGCGAACAGTTCGAACGCTTGTGGCAAGTATTCGGGCAAGACTGCTCCGTAGAACAGCGTTCCTTCCTCGGCCGTGGCCGCGTTGTAATTAGCTCCGACCTCGTCAAAGATGCGATTGACGTCATCGGCCGAATACTTCTCGCTTCCCTTGAAAACCATGTGCTCCAGAAAATGACTGACGCCTGACACGGCTGCCGTTTCGTCGCGTGAACCAGTCCGGACGAAGAACCCCAGCGCGACCGAATGCACCGCCGGATTCAATTCGGCGATGACCGCCAGGTCGTTCGCGAGTTTTGTTTGATGGAATTTCATGGCATCTCGTGGGTCAGGCTTTCCAGCCTGACATTTTGGGGAGTTGATTGGCGTTCGAGTCAGCCTAGAAAGGCTGACCTACGGAACCTTCAAAGCATTCGGGCCGATTGTCAGGACCGTGAAGTCACGCGCCGGATGTTGATGGACGTAATCCAGCACTCCGGGCACGGTCAGTTCGTCGATGTCGCGGCGGATATCGTCCAGCGTTTGGACTCGTTTCAGAAAATGCCAGTCGCGAGCGATGGACGTCGCACGACTGGTCGTCGATTCCTGTTGCATGATCAGCGAACTCTTCGCGCGGGCTTTGCAGCGTTCGAGTTCATGGGATTCGATCCCGTCGCCGAGTCGTTGCAATTCGTGCAGAGTCACGTCGAGCGTCTCCTGTGCACGTTCGACGGTCGTGCCGGCGTAGCACAGGACTCGTCCTTCGTGCTTCAAGCTGTTGAGCGACGCGTTGACCGAATAGCACAACCCGCGGCGCTCGCGGACCTCGGTGAAGAGCCGCGCGCTCATACCTCCGCTGAGCACGCCGACCGCCGCCCAAGCCTTGTAGTAATCGGGATGAGCGTATTCGATGGCGTCGTAGGCGATGCCGATGTGAGTCTGCGTCGAGTCGTGATCGATGTGTCCGACTCGTTCACCGCGCGGGCCGGTGACCATCGAGGAATCCGGCTTGGTCGTCCAATCGCCGAAGGCTTCGCTCACCAAAGCGAGCATCTCTTGAATATCGACACTGCCGGCGATGCCCAGAATAGCACCGTTCGGACGCAGGCAACGGTCGTAATGTGCTCGCACAGACTTCGCGGTGATGCGTGCGATCTCTTCGAGTGTTCCTTCTGTCGGCAAACCCCACGGAGCGTCGTAGCTGCGGCGGCGGAGTTCGATCATCAACTTGCGTTGCGGTTCGTCTTCTATCGCTCGCAGTGACTGCTCGATTCCGGCGATCGCGCCTTCGAATTCTTCGTCGGGAAGTTTCGGCCGACGGATGATGTCGGCGTACAGCGACAGCGCTGCGGGGACGTTCGCACCCAGCGTCGCAGCCGTGAACGCCAAATGGTTCAGCCCAGTGCTCTCGTTTCGCTGCACTCCCAGGTTGTCGAGGGCATTCGACAGATCGCGACTATCGAGGTCTCCGGCTCCGCGTGTGATCCAGTCGGTCAGAACCGCCGCGGTGCCGCCGTGGTTGGCAGGATCGAATGCACTGCCGCCCGGTATCAGAAAGCAAAACGCCGCCGATTGCACGTCGGACATCGGCTCAATCACGACCGTCAAGCCGTTGGACAACTCGTGCGTGTGAATGATTTGTTCGGGCATCGCTCCATCCGTGAGGCTGGCAAAAAGGCGAAAAGTCGGCGGAGTCTGACGGGGTGCGGGGCGCGTGACAAGCGAGCGTTAAACTGCCCCGACGTGTCCTGCGGCGAACAACCGCGCGTCCACGCTGCGCCGCCGACGCTCGATCGCCGGAGTCAACACACGCGTGTGCGGGATCGTGCAGAGATACTCGCAAATCTCCCAGACGTCTTCTTCCGTGGTCATCCAATAGATGTGATCGAAACGATGCAGATTAACCGGTCGTGAAAAAGTGCGCAGCGTTTTCTCGCCGGCAGTGTTGAAATAGTGCTCGTAGTACGACATCACCAACTCGCGGAGCGTGCGATAGACCGGTTCGCGAAATCGCAATCCCGCGTAGTTGGATTTGGCGATCGCGCCCCAGCGGCCGTGCTCGCGAAAGACGGTCAGCAAATGGTCGTCGTCGCGGATCGCTTCCATATCGATGATCAGCGGCGGAATTCCGTTGGCATCCAACGCGGCCGCCGCGAAGAACGCTCCTTCGGCACAATGAGCCCGACGATCTCGAATGACGCGACGCGGAGAGCGACAGGTTGTCTCGGGGTTGTAGCGGACTTCGTTGTCCAGAAACGCCTGAACCTTTTCCGGCCGGTTCAAACTTTTGAGCAAGCCGAGTTCTTCCGGCGAGAGGCATCCATCCATGAGCGTCACCTTGAGATGCTGAGAGTGAGATCCGACTCGACGAACCGATCACGAGCCTCCGCTGATCACGGGAGCGAATTGCCCTACCAACCGAGTCACGGCTTCAGCAGGATTCATGTTCATCAGCACTCGGCCGCTGGTTCCCCAACGCCTTCGCTGGTAGTGAAAGACGGCGGCGGCATCGCGAACCGTGTCCACGGCAGCGACACCCTCCATGTCACCACCCTCAACGGCTTCGAAGCGAATGTGTAGTCCAACGAATGCGGTCAGCAAGCCGGTATCGCAGGCACGAGCAAACGTGACTTCACTCTGCCAGTCGCCATCCAGCCATTTCAGGCCGCGCGGCTTTCCGGAGACACGGACCAGGTCGTAAAACTTGGCTTCCAACAATTCGCGTTGCATCCGAAACTGTTTCAGCGCGTCTACCATTTCGGCTTGGCGTCGCGCCGCGTTCCACGAACCGACGAACCGACGAGCGAACCAAATGATTCCGAAAACCCCGGCCAAGGCCACAGCGGCGATCAACGAGCGAGACAGCATGTTCGGCTCCTGCAAAACGGCGACGGCATGGTACGCGCGAGCCGTCACGGTTCCAAGGGGAGCAGGGCAGACATCGTCGGCTCGGGGACACGCTCTTCGAAGGGGAGGAGGAAACTCAACGTGGATCCTTTGGGTGAGGCGGATTTGTACCACAGTCGCCCACTGTGGCTCTCAATGATCGTTTTACACAACGACAAGCCCAACCCCAGGCGACTGGGAGGGATGTTCCCTGTTCGTCTTCATGAGGTGCAGACGACATGCGAGCGTTCACGCTTTGTCTAGCAAAAAACAGGAAGACGGGTGCCTTCGCAAAGAAAAAGCGGTCGATCGTCCTGATCACGAATTTGCACGTCGGGACTGATACCCAAAGCGTGAAAGATCGTGGCGTGAATGTCTTCCGGAGTGCAGGCTGCTTCGACGGGGACGTCGCCAACCGAATCGGATTTGCCCAGGACCAATCCACCGTGAACACCGGCTCCGGCAAACATGACGGTATAGCAGTTTGGGAAATGATCGCGGCCAGCGCCGCCGTTGATTCGTGGAGTCCGTCCGAACTCGGTCAAGAACACTACGAGCGTATCGTCAAGTTTTCCACTCTGAACCAGATCCTGAATGAGTGCCGAGGCCGCGCGATCCCATGGCGGCAAAAGATCGTTCTTCAGCCGATTGAAATTGTTGCCGTGTGTATCCCAATTGTCGCCGGATGCGCCGTTGAGATCACCGGCGCTCAGATTGACGGTGACGAGCGGTACCCCTGCATCAGTCAATCGCCGGCCCAGCAGTGTGCTTTGGCCAGCGATATGGTTGCCGTAAAGTGCGTGCGTTTCTTTTTTCTCTTTCGACAGATCAAAAGCCAACTTCACATCCGGTGACAACAACATGTTGATCGCTTGATTCTGGGACGCTTGGACGCGGAATTCAGGATCTGCTTCGGTCGCCCACGGAAACCCTGCATTCAGACCATCAAGTAAAAGACATCGCTCAGCCATCCGGCGTCTGGTGATTTCATGCAGTGTCAAATCAACATGTCCGTGTGCGCCCTCCAGGACCATGCCTTAAGTTGGGCCGGTCGTGGCGGCTCGGCGTTCAGCTCGGCGGGCGGTTTTTCGGGCGTAGCGGTCGCGGCGTTCTTCGCGGCGGTATTCGCGGATGGCTTCTGGGTGTGCGGCGGCCCATCGGT
>CAMDDX010000044.1 GCA_945893075.1 Planctomyces sp. SH-PL62
ATCGAGCATCTCCCGCTCAAGCCGCGGCGCATTCCATCGCGATCGTGGCGCGAGCTGATCAAGCATGATCAAACATGATCAAACAAGTCTGGGAAGTTGATCCGCTGCTGTGTACCCAATGCCAGCACGAAATGCGCATCGTGTCGCTCATCAATGACGCACAGATCATCGAGTGCGGCCAACTCGTCATCGAGCCGTGGCTTGACGATCCGATGCCGGACTATGACAGCAATCCACCGCTCTGGCAGGTGTGACACACGCGACATGAAACGACATGAAAAGTCGCCGTGGATGTCGTCTGGGACTTTCCTGCTATTGCCCGCCACACGACCACCTCCGAGAGCAGGGGAATGAGCGGAAACTGCTCCGCGGCGAGAGCGAAGGGTGCCAACGAGCCTGCCATTTGTGTTTCAGGACCGCGGTGCAACATGAAACGCATGAAACCGCCGCTTCGCAGTGGATTTGTCGGGCACTCGCCCGCGACATCCGAAAAGCGAATTCCTATCAATTGACGACGGCCGACACCGACGACCGCGTCGTGCCCGGCCACTCCTTCAAGTTCGCGGCGCGCCTGAATCAGCAATCGAGTCCTTGACCGGTCGCAGATCAGGCGCGTCATTGAGGAAGTCCTCGGTTGAGAAGGCTTGGGCCACACGTGCAATCGTCGGCTCAAGCCAACAGCCGGCGCAGCGTTTCGAGGTTGGTTGCTGAGTCGAAGATGGCTCGAATCGGGATGCGAAAGCCGGTGACGACGCGGCTTTCGATGTCTCCGGAACCGGACTTCAGCAGCAGGCGAAAGGCACCTTCTTCGAGCACATATTGTTCGACGGACTCGGCCTCCGCATCCACGATCCAATACTCGCGGACGCCGTGAGCCTCGTAGTCCTCAAACTTCACGCCGCGATCATATTTTTCTGTGGTCGGCGACAAGACCTCCACGACGAAATCCGGCACCGGAAACTTCATCGTGTCGGGAGTGAACGCCGCAGCGTTCTCGCGACTGAAGAACACGACGTCTGGCTCGTAGTCATTACGAGGAAAAACACACAGGCACTTCTCATGGCGGACTTCGCCGAGTTGATGATGATTGACGAAATACTTCAGCAAGGCGACGAGTTCCAGTTGCGCACACAGATGACGGTTTCGAGCCGGTGAATGCACGATGACTTCTCCCTCAATGAATTCGACTTTCTGATCGTCCGACATCTCATCGTAAAAACGCTCGCGTCGTTCGGTCTCGTCGCGCAGACGATTGACGAGCGTGGCCGTGATGTCGGGCAGTCGCGGAGATTTCAGTATCGGCGAGAGGTCAAGTGTGGCAGTCATGGTGCTGAGATTATGCCAGACGACTCGCGGCAAACAAGCAGCGTCTCGCCAAACCGGCCGAAACTTCCGAAGTCTTCGGAGAGTCGCGTGTGCTACGACTTGGCGGCGATCAACTGGTCGAGTTGTTGTTTGAGTTGCGGGAGGATCGCGTCATACGGAAACGCTCCCAGCGACTCCGTCCGGCGTTTGAGATTCACGTGCGTTGGTCCGCACCAGAGGCCGAGGTCGGCGTCGTCGGTTTCGCCGGGGCCGTTCACTCGGCAGCCCATGACGGCGATCGTGATGGCGTGCTCTTTCGCGTAGGCGGTCATCTCTTTGACTTGCTGAGCTAGTTCGACGAACGCTTCGTTTTCGACGCGCGAGCAACTGGGGCAACTGATGATGTTGAGTTGCTTGAGGCCGAAGTCCACGAACGTGCGGACTCGGCCGGCGGCGATGTCTGCGAGAATTTGGCGGCCGACGGTGATCTCTTCCCCCTTGCGAGGATTCGGCACGGTCAGCGAGACGCGGATCGTGTCGCCGATCCCTTTGCTGATGAGCTGCTCGAAGGCGATGCGGGTTTTGATGATGCCGTCGGGAGGCATCCCGGCTTCGGTGACGCCCAGGTGCAGCGGGACGTCGGGACGACGCTCGGCGAAGCGGCGGTTGACTTCGATGACTTTGCTCGGATCGCTGTCCTTCAGAGAGACGGCGTACCGCGTGAAGCCGAGCGAATCGAGGAAGTCGCAGTGCTCCCACGCGCTTTCGAGCATCGGCGTGATCGAGTCGGCCGGATCGAATTTCTCTTTCTTGTCGGGATCGACGCTGCCGCAGTTCACGCCGACGCGGATCGCGCAGTCGTTGTCGCGAGCGACGTCGGCGAGGTAGCGGACCTTGTCCTGCCACGGCTTCTCGCGTTCGTGGTGATAAAGATGTCCGGGGTTGTAGCGGACCTTGTCCACATGCGGGGCGACGAGTTCGGCGAGGCGATAGTTCTCCTGTAAATCGACGGAGAGATTTGCTGTTGTCTGCTTGCGAATCTCGGCGAGAGCGGCGGCGTCCTGCTTGCTGTCCACGGCGATGCGGATGACGTCGGCACCGGCGGCGGCGATCGCGTTGACCTGTTGGACGGTCGCGCCGATGTTGGTGGTGTGCGTGGCCGTCATGCTCTGCACGGCGATGGGGTGCTCTTGGCCGATGGTGATCGAGCCGATTCGCACGGCTCGCGTGGGATTGCGGGGCAGGTCCAAGGGGAGACTCCTTTATGTGATGACCTCGTAAAGACCGGCGAATGATAGCGGAGATTCATGGGGCGTGGAGTCGGGGTCGGGTGTGCGAATTTCAGAATTTGCCGACATAGGTTTGGGAGATTGGAAAGACGATGACGGCAAATTCTGAAATTCGCACACCCGACCCCTTCGCGTTGCCGCTCTTCGTGAACCGTGACAGAATGGTCGGCCATGAGAGTTCGCTGGTTCGGATTTTTGATCGTTCTCACGTTGGGCTCGGTGAGCTTCGCGCAGGATGCGTCGTCGAAGTCGGAGCATGAGCCGTTTCCGCAGTCGGCGAAATTGGCTCGTGATCGGCGGGCGGAGTTGGTGTTGGAGACGGCGCGGGCGCAGCTTCGGCAGAAGGACGACGCGTCGGCGATGGTGGCGCTGCAAGAGTTGCTCGATGGGCCGAATGCTTTCGGCCGTGGCGACACGACTGTGCCCAGTCTTGTGGAAGAGGCGACTCGGCTGCTGCGTGAGATGCCGACTTCGGCACGCGAGGCTTATGAACGACAACACGGTGCGGAAGCGAATCGGCTGTGGCAAGCGGCTCGGCAAAGTGATCGGCCGGAGGCGTTGCGAGAGGTAGCGGTACGATTCGGCGTGACGAAGGCGGGGTGGTCCGCGTTGCGAGATTTGGCGGGTCGGGCTCTGGATCGGGGCGAGTGGCGATTGGCGTCGGCGGCCTCGGCGGCGTTGGCGCGACATCCGCATTCGGCAGACTCGACAGAGACGGGGTGGATCACGGGCTGGATTCTGGCAGAGTCTCGCGCAGCATCGGATGGTCCATCGGCTCGCGAGTTGTGGGAGCGATACCGGACGTTGCTGGAACGCTCGCCCGCGCCGGCCACATCGGACAACAAGAACTTGGCGGAATGGTTGCAGAGACAATTGCCTCTGACAGCGCCCGCGGTGACAGATGAGCGAACTGCGTTCGGCCTCGCACCGTCTGGGCACAATGTTTGGCAGCACGCCGCGAAGACGAATGGCGTTTGGTTGGAGGAGATCTTCAACGAGTGGGGCCACTACGACGTGCTGGCTTTGCCGAGCGTTCAGCCGTTGGTGATCGGTGATGTGGTGGTGGCGCGATTCGTGCATCCGGCGAAAGTCGTGGCCGTTGATGCTCGGCGCGGGAAGTTACTTTGGGAGCAATCGTTCGCGAAGGAACCGCTGGCTCCGACCTTCACGGACTTGGAGCGGCATCCGGGAATTCGCTCGTCGTTGATGGACGAGTTACAGCGGCGTTGGTTCGGCGATTCGGTGCGCGGCCGCATGACCAGCGACGGTCGGCGGCTGTTTCTGGTGAATGACTTGGACGATCTCGACCTGAAACCGGGCGCTGGCGGACGGCTGCGGAATCATCTGGAAGCGTGGGACTTGGCGACGGGCGAGCGGCGTTGGCGCATCGGCAGCTCGGTCAACGAACCGCCGACGGGATTTGAAGGTGTGTACTTTCTCGGCCCGCCGCTGGTGAGCGACCGATTGTTGTACGTTGTGGCGCAGCGCGAATTGCAGGTGGCGTTGTGGGTGCTGCGGGCGAGCGATGGACAACTCGAATGGACGCTGCCGTTGGCGGAGACTGATCGGCAGCAATTCAAAGAGACTGGCTGGCGTCACGTCGCGTGCCCGGTGACGTGGGCTGGCGGCCGATTGATTTGCCCCACGGCAGCCGGCTGCTTCGTGGCGGTCGATCCGACGACGCGATCGCTGGCGTGGAGCGCGCGGTTTGAGCGTGACGACATCAAGAATGCGACCGGTTTCTTCGCGGCGGATCGTGATCGACCTTTACCGGTGCGGTGGTGGGAATCGTGGCGTGAGGTGACGAGTCGTCAGGTGAAAGTCGAGAGTCGCGAGTCGGACGGCAACTCTGTGTTACTCATCGCGACTCCGGAATCGCGCAGCTTACGAGCGTTGGATTCGCGGACGGGTGAACTCGTCTGGCGTGTGAAGTTCGCGGAGCCGTTGTTTTTCGCCAGCGGACCGTCTGGAGTTTTGGTTTTTGAACGACAAGGGGTCACGGCCGTGGACCCAGCCACCGGTCGCGAGCGCTGGCATACGCCACTTTCAGCACCGGCCGGGCCGGGAGATTGGATCAGCGGACATTACGTCTGTCCGTTGCTGGCTGGCGGATGCGCGGTGATCGACGCGGCGTCAGGAAGTGTGCGCCGGACTGACGACCATTTCTGGGGGGATTTGGATTCCAAGGAATTGGCGTCGAAGGAACTCTTCTCATTGTCGACAGGCCGCATCGTGCGTGCCGGTGAGCGATGGGCGGTGCTGACTCCCAGCCACCTGGGGTTGTTCGAGTCCGCTGCCAATCGGCCGTCCGAGATCACCAAGCGACCACCGTCGAAGCCAGACGAAATCGAGAGTGCCCAGCGCCGCGGCGATCTGCTCACTGCATTGCGTGACACGCTCGATTGGCTGGACCTGCACCCCGACGGCGAGCGGACGATTTCGGAGCCAGCCACTGCCGATTCCAGATCGCGATCGGAGGTGCCTCGATCGGCCTCCACGCGGACCGTGCGGCTCGATCGTTGGGCACAGGGAATGATTCTCGACCTGTTCGCGAAAGCCGACGCAGTGACTCGGCCAAAGATGGATGCCGTGCTGATCGAGCGACGACAACGAGCGAACGACAGCCCGGATGCCTTCGCCTTAAAGACGCTGGCGGACAAGCTGGCTGGCTTGCCAATGGGACGCGACTTGCGACTCCAGTTGTCGGGACGGTCCAGCGTTGGTGTCGGTTATCTGCCGACGAGTCTCGCGCTCCGCGAAATCGCTCAGGGGAATGATCGTGCGGCGGCGGCTCAGGCGTGGTATCGACTGGCGCTGCTGCATGATTTTCGGAGTGAGCCGCAGGAAGCGGCCGACTGCTATCGCGAGCTGCGCGACCGCTTCGCCGACGTGAAGCTGGCGGACGGACGCAGTTCCTCGGAATGGCTGGCCGAAGTCATGCCCGATTCGCTGATTGGCCGTGCGTTGTCCGAGGGGCCGCGCGACCCGTGGCCCGATCGGCTGCCGAAGATCACGCCTCAAGACGAACCGCACGATGACATCTATTACTTTCCGATTCCGTTCCAAAGCCGCGATCCGAATTGGCGACGGATGACGGTCGCCGTAGACCGCCAAGGACGCAAGGTTCGTTTTCATGGAGCGGGACAACGCGGGTTCTGGGACTTGCCGCTGCCGAAATCGAACTCTCCCCTCCGACACAATTGGCTGATGTACCACGGCTGGGGACTCGGACCACTGCTGGTGTTGCAAGTCGGCGAAGATTTGTTTGGCATTCAGCCGCTCGACGAGCGCGGCGAGACCAACGCCAAGTTGCTGTGGACGATCACGGTCGGGCCTTATGAAGAAGTCGCGGCGCACCAGTTCCTGCCAGGTCGGTTGGGAGTTCGCCCGGACGACTATCTCTTGTTGGATCGGTACGAGCAGCCGGTGCTCGACGTCGTCCACGCGAGTCCGGGGTTGCTGTGCTATCGCTCTCGCAATCGGTTGATCGCGCTTGATCCGGCAACCGGCTCGCGCTTGTGGATGCGACATCATCTGCCGCCGCTGGTCTCCGTCACAGGCGATGGCGAGCACGTCGTCCTGCGGTTGATCGCCACGCGCGAACTCGAGGTGCGGCGCGGCTTCGACGGACGGTTGCTGTCGCGGCGTGAAGAGACCGCCGATCCGAATTCGGTGGTGCTGGAACTCGGCACGCGGCGTCTGTTGCTTGAAGTGGAGAAACCGGACGATGCGTCGTCCGCACTGCGGTTACGTTTCCAGGATCTCGTCAGCGGCGAGACACGTTGGGAACGCGCGCTGCCGCCGCACAGTGTTCCGCTGGCGGTGGATGAATCGCGCTGCGCCATCGTCGAGCCGACCGGGACGTTACGTTTTCTATCGCTGGTTGATGGTCAAGAATTGGCGAAACAGGACGTCACGCTGCCGAAGTCGCTCGCCACCGCGCACGTTTTCGGCGACGACCTGCGGCTGTTCGTGATCCTCGCGGGCCCAGTGACGGAGCAAAGTTGGCTGGCAACTCAGCAAGACCGCGGCAATTTTCGCAAGCCGCTGTTGAATGGCTGGCTGCACGCGTTCGATCGTCGCACTCTGCGTTTACTCTGGACGATCCCCACGAAGAATCTGCCGCTGGCGATCGACCAACCATCCGACGCTCCATTCTTGTTGTTGACCTATAAACGCCCCAGCGACGACTCGACCGATGGCCAAAACTCGGACGGCGTGCTGCACCTCATCGACAAACGCACGGGCAAGGAAGTCTTGTACGAAGCCGGTCTTCAGCAAACCGTCTACGTGTCACTGGAGCCTGATCCGCTGCAACATCACATCGACCTGCTGACGCCGAAACGCCGCATTCGGCTGGATTACGCCAGCGAATGACTGGCCAATTCCTCGTGTTAGAGACAATGTAGGGTGGGTCGAGTCATCGAGACCCACCACGAACCTCGGCCCCATAGTCATGAGAAACATTTTGGTGGGTCTCGATGACTTGACCCACCCTACGATTAAGAACTTCGTTGCACCGCCGCTGGACTTTCGCAAATGCTGACTCGCCTCATCACGATCATCGAGCGCTGCACAGCGCTGGCGGTCGCGAGTGTGTGGTTCATGGCCACCGTCGTCGCGTCATTCGCCGAGGAACCCGCGCCGGCGAAGCCCTCAAAGCTCGACTTTCGCCGTGACGTGTTTCCAATCCTCTCGCGACGCTGCTGGGAATGTCATCTCGGTGGCGATGCGTCGTCAGGAATTCGGCTGGATGTTCGGGAGGAGTGGCTTGGCGAGACGACTGGTCGGCCGCTGGTCGTCATCGGCAAAAGCGCTCGCAGCCGAGTCATCGAAGTGCTGGAAGGCCGAGACGCCAAAATCGTCATGCCCGCCGAAGGGGATCGGCTCAAGCCGGCGGAGATCAAACTTCTGCGCAAGTGGATCGATGACGGCTTTGATTGGGACGATGAGTTCCTGCCGACGCCGAAAGTGAAGTCGGATCATTGGGCGTTTCAGCCATTCGTTCGTAGGTTGGGCACTCTTGCCCGACCTTTGCACGGCGAGAAGACAAAGACGGGCAAGAGTGCCCGTCCTACGAATTCGATCGACGCTTTCATCGGTGCGACAGCCGATGAAGCCGACCGCCGCACGCTCATTCGCCGGCTTTCGCTCGATCTGCTCGGCCTGCCTCCGAGCCGCGACGACGTCGAAGAGTTCGTCGCCGACACGCGGCCGGACTCTTACGAACAACTCGTGGATCGGCTGCTCGCGTCGCCCGCTTACGGCGAACGCTGGGCACGGCATTGGCTGGATGTCGCGCGCTGGGCCGAGTCCGAAGGCTACGAGAGCAATCATCCTCGCCCGTTCGCCTGGCGATACCGCGATTACGTCATCAACAGTTTCAACAGCGACAAGCCGTTCGACGAATTCGTGCGTCAACAAATCGCCGGTGATGAATTGCAGCCTTACTCGGACGAGAACTTGATCGCGACCGGCTTCCTGGCGGCAGCTCGCATCAGCAGCAACGAAGAGGACAAGTGGCGGCAACGCAACGACGTGCTCGTGGACATCACCAACGCGACGGCAAATGCGTTTCTCGGACTGACGATGCAGTGTGCTCAGTGCCATAACCACAAGACCGATCCGATTTCGACGCGGGACTATTACCGTCTGCAAGCGTACTTCGTCACCGGCCAGCCGATTGATGTGGCGTTACGCGATCCGTTGTTGCGACGAGAATTCGAGTCCCGCCGACCACCCGAATACGAACCGGCTCTCGCGTTGCGTGAATCTGTGCTGGAATCGGCTCGGCGACAGTTCCATGACGAAGTACGACGTTCGCTGACCCACGAGGAACGCTCGGCCTACGACACACCGGCCGAGCAACGCGACGTCGAACAAGAACGGCTCGCCCGGTTGGTGGACCTCAAGTTTCAAGCGTCGGTGAATGTGCTCGATCGGTATATCTCCGTCGCGAACCGACCTCTTTACGACGGGGTCAAAAAGCGAATTGCTGAGATTGAACAGACTTCGCCACGCATCCCGCAGACGTTCGTGTTCTACTCGCCAGCGACCAGCCCGCATCGGCTGGACGTGTTGCCGAGCATCGGCTTCTATCCGTTGCCGTTTAGCCGAGAGGCACTCCCTCGTGAGCGCGGCTCCGTGAAAGTTCGCGGCGACGTTCACAACATCGGGCCAACCGTCACAGCGGGAGTGCCGGCGGTCGTGAGGCAGGTTTTCAACCTGCCCGGCCCCCAACGGCTCGAAAGCAGTCGTCACGGGCAGGTTGAAAACCTGCCCCACGGCCGCACAGCACTCGCCAACTGGCTGACCGATCCGCGTCATCCGCTGACGGCCCGCGTGTGGGTCAATCGAATCTGGCAATGGCATTTCGGAACGGGTCTCGTGGCCACGTCCGATGACTTCGGTGTGCGAGGTGCGAAGCCGACGCACCCGGAATTGCTCGATTGGCTCGCCAGCGAATTGATCGACTCCGGCTGGAGTACGAAGCACGTTCAGCGACTGATCGTGACGTCGCGGACTTATCGGATGAGTTCTGTAGCTGGGACGCCTACGTCCGAGCGCCCGGACGTAGGCGTCCGGGCTACGTTCCCGCGTCACCGCGTCGAAGCCGAAGTCCTGCGCGACACACAACTCGCCGTCGCGGGATTGCTCGAACGCCATATCGGCGGGCCGAGTGTCTCGATGGACTCCCGCGAGTCCTCGAACCGCCGCAACCTGTACCTGTTCCAAAAGCGAGGCAATCCGCCGTCGATGCAAGGCTTGTTCGATGGCCCGAATGAAGCCTCCGAAAGCTGCCCGCAGCGGCACGTCTCGACGACGCCATTGCACGCTTTGTTTCTGCTCAACAACGAATTCGCGCTGAGATGTGCGATCGTGCTGGCTCAGCGGATCGAATTGCAGGCTGGCCCCGACCGCGAGCGGCAAAACGACCTGCTGTTCCGCGAAGTCCTCAGCCGCCCTGCCACCGAAACCGAACGCCTCGCGCTGCTCAAATTCCTCGACGAAGAAACCGCGAAACGCTCCGGCGGTTCAGCGACGCCGAACGCCCCGACGCCACTCCAGTTGTTGTGTCATGTGATGATGAGCCTCAGCGAGTTGTCTTCGTTGGAGTGATTTCTGATGTCCGACCTATTCCCATTCATTGATCTTTCGACGGCGTTTTGGCCGCTGTCGCGGGGAACAGTATGCGAGAACATTGCGTTCGCGATCATCACTTCGGTGATGCTCCCTTTCGCTCTGAATGCTGCCGTGGTGACTGCTCCAATTTCGCAACTTTTTTTTCGAGGAGTTGTTTCACATCGAGAGACCCGATTGAGATTGGCGTTACGGGCCAACGCGCTGGGCAGTGTCGCGAGTTTGGCGGCAGCCTTTTTTTCCTTGGTTCTACTAACTACGGGACTTGGAGACGGCGCGATCCCAGCGTTGTTTTTGCTCATCTTTGTTTGTCCATTTCTGGTGCCAGGGCTTTGCGAGGGATTTCTGTGGAGCTTCTGGACGCAGCGCCCCGTGGTGATGCGAGCGATGGCAGCTCACGTCACCGGTCGCTGCTCTTTCGCCGCGATGATTCTGGGGGTTCGATGGATTCGCGAACGCATGACGGGCACATGTATGGAACGATATTGCCAAGCGGCGATCCCTCATTTGCATGTAGTCGGCTTCTTTTGTCTTGGCGTCTTGATTCTGGCGTGGCTGCGTAGTCCCAAAATCCTCAATTCGCCAAACTCAGTCGCAAAGGAGACTGTGACTTGATCACGCGCCGTTCGATGCTGCAACGATCCACTCTCGGCTTTGGGGCTATCGCTCTGGCGGAGTTGCTTCGCGCAGATGGACGGCTGGTGGCAGACTCAGTCAATCGGTCGGCTGCCAACGCGGTGTTGCGGCCACATTCACCCGCGACTGCTCGCTCCACCATCTTCATTTTTCAAGGTGGTGGTCCAAGTCAGGTGGATACGCTGGATCCAAAACCGTTGCTGCAAGAACTGCATGGGAAAGATGTGCCGGAGTCGATTGGGAAAGGGATTCCGAAGATCGCGCGGTGTCCCCTCAATAATTTGCTGGCCAGTCCGTGGAAGTTTCGGCAGTACGGCGAGAGCGGGATTCCGGTGTCGGAGTTGCATCCGAAGTTGGGGCATTGCGTCGATGACTTATGCGTGATTCGGAGTTGCCAGCATGACTCACCGATTCATGCTCCGGCGGAGTTCATCGCGACGACCGGCACGCAAGTCGGCGATCGGCCGAGCCTCGGCGCGTGGCTGACCTATGGATTGGGGAGCGAGAACTCGGACCTGCCCGGCTTCGTCGTGTTCAAGACGGGCGAGACGATTCGGCCGCCAGCGATCGGGACGGGCTTCTTGCCGGCTCGGTTTCAGGGAGTGCCGGTTGATTCTGAGAAGGGGATTCCGAACCTCACGCTGCCGGCCGGGTTCACTCGCGCTGATCGTGAGTCGCAGTTGAGATTGCTGGAGATGCTTAATCGCGAGCATTTGAGGAAGGGGCGAGCGGAGTTACAGATTTCAAATTTCAAATCTCAAATCACCAATTCCGACCCTTTCAATTCCGAACTCGAAGCGCGGATCAAGTCGTATGAGCTGGCGTATCGGATGCAGGTTTCGGCTCCGGCGATCTTCGACCTCTCGCAAGAATCGGCCGAGACGCAAACGCTGTACGGACTCGATCAGAAAGAGACCGCTGAGTATGGCCGCATCTGTTTGCTGACTCGGCGATTGGTCGAGCGGGGCGTGCGGTTCATTCAAATTCGCTCCGGCGGCTGGGACGCTCACAGCGATATCGAGGACAACCACGGCAAGAAGTGCCGCGCGATCGACAAGCCACTCGCCGCGCTGCTGATCGACCTCAAGCGCCGTGGATTGCTCGACGAAACGCTGGTCATCTGCGGCGGCGAGTTCGGCCGCACTCCGACCAGCCAACGCGGAGCCTCGAAACCCGGCCGAGATCATTCGCCGTCCGGCTATACGACATGGCTCGCCGGTGGCGGAGTCCGCGGAGGTCAGATCATCGGCAAGACCGATGACGTCGGTTACGCCGCGATCGAACGGCCGGTGCATCCGAATGATTTGCACGCGACGATTTTGCACGCGCTGGGACTCGACCAGCACGAACTTTTCTACGAACATCACAACCGCCGCGAGTTGGTCACGGTCAATGGCGGACAAGTTGTCCAAGAAGTATTTGGCTGAGCCGCCGCTCGCACACGAGGAGAACGACATGAGTTCTACGGTCTCTCCCACCAAGCGCGTGCCCATGTCGCCTGTGCTGAGAGCGGGCCTGATGCAGATCGGTCTCACGTTTTTCACCCTCCTCATTCTGGATGGCGGCGTTGTGTGTAACGTTTTCTTGCGTGCCTCGGTGGGGTTTTGGTGTGGTGTCCTGCTGATTGTCTTGAGGCGTTCCAATTCGCCGACGAAGTTGGACTTGGTTTATCTGCGTCACGGTTTGTGGGGAGCCTTGTTGCTTTCGTTTCCGATCGCGGAACAAGTCACGGAGCTTTCGGGTGGAATGCAGTATCTCATGCAAGCGTTGCGGCAGCGGTAATCAGCCGAGCCCGTCGTCGGTAAATTCAGCGACAAATTGACTCGGCAACTGACTTGACGGTCGCGGAGCGAGCCACGAAAGTCCCGCCCTCTTCGGCGTGTCCGTTGTGAGCCACAGGGTCAGGCTTCGCGGTGCGTCGGTTGCGAGCAAACGGATTTGATTCGTCGGTGGTCGCGCAGATGAGAGCCTTCGTGGCTCGCAGGCTGGCTGGGAACTCAGCCTGAGCGGCACCGCCTCTTACGAAGTCGTCAGCGGAGACGCTGCGCGCTTCGTGGCCGGTTCGGTCGTGAATCGTGCAGACGACTCGCGCCCAACGGCACGACAAAGGAGTCTTGATCCCATGCTTTACCATTTGACTCTCATGCTGGCCGTGTTGGATCCGTCCGTCGGCATACAAGCTCAGCAAGTGGCGGCGGTGGCCAGTCAGCCTACGCACTTCACGAATTACGCCGCGGCCTATCGAGAAGCTCAGCGGGAGAAAAAGCCGCTGCTGGTCATCCTCAATCCCGCGGAAGAGTCCTCGGCCGTGAAAGTCGATGAGGTTCGCAAGACGCAGCAACGCCGGGATCTGCTCCAAAAGTTTGTCGTCGTCGTGATCGATACCTCGACGGACCAGGGCGAAACGGTCAACAAACTCTTCAATGAAAAGTCGCTGCCGCATGTGTCGGTCATCGACCGCGACCAACAATGGCAGCTCTTTCGCACCAGCAAGAAGCTGCAAGGAGATGATTGGAACCGCGTGCTCGAAACGTTTCAGAACGGCGAGCAAACCGCCAGGCTGAACCTGGACGTGAAGTTGCCCTGCTTCACCTGACTGTGAACCTATCGCTCGCCCGTGCGGCGAGCTGCAACGACCAAAAGCGAACACGGAGGAATTGCCGCGGAAGGAGTCTGCGGTGGGTGAAGGGAGTCACCGAGGGGAGGCGGCTGCGCCTCCCCTTTTTGTTGCGCGGTCGGTTCGCTGATGGTGATGATGCCCCTAGAATCTGTCTGTTGTCAGACAGATTCCTTGGGTCAGACCATGCCGCGACCGTTCCGAGCCAGAATCCTCACGCTCCCAATCGCAGCGATGATCATTGTCGGACTGGTGGTTTGGAAATCCCGTCAACCACCGCAGGCACGCTCTTCGGCGGCGTTGATCGAGCGACGACCGGCTCCGAAATTCATGGGGCTCGACAGCAATAACCAGTTGGTGAAGATCGAACGCTATCTGGGACGCCACGAAATCCTGTTGATCTTCTTTGACGGCGAAGCGAGTGCCGATCACGATCCGGTCTTGATGCGTGTCCGTCAGCGGTTCGACGAACTCCATCGGCGCGGCGTGAAAGTTGTCGGAGTCAGTGCCGCGATCCCGCAATTCAATCGGCAGGCGGCCGAGCGTTCGGGGCCATTTCCATTTCCGCTATTGTCCGACCCTGAGTTCTACATGCACCGCATGTGGGGTCGTTACGACGAAGATCAACTCCAAACTCAAACCGGTGTGTTCTGGATCGACCGCGCGGGCCAAGTCGCCTGGTCGGGAAACTATCCTCTGCCTGAGGCCAACCTCGATCGAATCCTGCCGACCAACCAGTCTCCGTCCGAAACGAAGTGAGATGTCTGAGCCAACTCCACCCACCTCTGATCCGTCGTTAGTGCCGCGTGAGTTCTCCGGGACGAAGCTGATCATTGGCCTGTTTGTGTTCGCAACGGCGATGTCCAGCGGGTTGTGGATCTTCTGGTATCTGCACGCGCGGCCGTTTCAGCCGCTGCAGTTGGCGATCCATCAAGCGTTCCCCAAGTCGTACCCGCAGGTTCAAGGGGGGCAACGCAAGATGCACAAGAACACGCCGCGCATCTTGCGCATCACGCTGAAAGTTCCCTTCGATCCGCAGCCTCGTGATGCGGACGAGCAGGTCGCGGCGATGGTTGAGCGGCTGGAAGAGCTGGCTCGGCAGCATATCGACTTCGACAGCTACGAATTGCTCGAAATCCACTTGGTGCAGCGGCGGCCGGAGCACGATTCGCAAACTCGGACTGTGACGCGTGAGATCGGACATCATCCGTGATATAGGACGGGCAAAAGTGCCCATCCTACGACGGCAAGAACCCGCGCTCGCGCAGCTCTTGGACGTTATCCGGTGCGCTGGCGATGACTCGCTCGGTCGTGTAGCGCAGCAGCGCGACTCCGCCGAGTTTTGGCGGAGCGGTCAGAATCGCCACGCGGTCTTCGTCCTGGCTATCGAGCTGCTTGTTGAGCTTCTCGACGATCTCTTCGATGCTGTCGCTGACCAGCTTCTTCTCGCTGGACGTGTTCCGAATCTTGAGGTTCGAGAACGCAGCTGTCCGAGCCAGTAAGAATTGCACGAGGTCTTCTTCGTCGTGTTCCTCGAAAAAGTCCTCGAAGTCAGGTCGCAAGTTGTCGGGAGTGATGATCAGCGGTCGGCTGATTTTGACTTCCCCCTTCGTCACGCTGACGGTGGCTCCCGGCTTACGGCCGCCGCAAACCAAGATGTACGGCAAGTCGGAAACGTCGAACGTGAACAGTCCCTGATGCACTGGCCGAGCAATCTCGACCGCGTGCCAGGCCCGCATGAATCGGGCTTCGTCATCGAATGGCGGAAACAACATCGTTTGACTCCGTTGGGGAGCAACCAACCCCGGCGGCAACAATCGTGGACCGGGAGCCGACAGCAATACGCGATAGTTGAGTTTGACGGCCATGATCTGACAAGCCCTCCGACTGCCGTTTGATTGCTGGCCCGATCTGGCAGTGGACCACTGCAATTGGCAAAGCTCGTGCCCGGATGAGCCACATTGGGCGAACTCCTTGACAACAAAACGGAATGTAAGACACAGTGCGTCCGCTCGAACCCCCGGCCAAGATCGCCGACGGTCATTCGAGTTGACCGTGTACGAGTTGCAAACCAAGGAGTCAGCAGAGCATGAGTGGACCAATCGTTCGGACAGGCACGACGCCAGAATTCTGGAAGAACTGGGATCAAGTATTCGGAGGCGCAGCGAAGGGCAAGTCGACCGCGAAGCCCAAGGCCGCGAAGAAGACCGCTGCAAAAAAAGCCGCCGCGCCGAAAAAAGCGGCAAAGAAGTCCGCCAAAAAGGCAGCAAAAAAGAAGTAGAGTCGCGTGGCGAGTTGAGTGACGGGGTCGGGAGTCTTTTTCTCGTGCCCGTCGATTGCGGAACCAACTCAGTTTCCTCAGGGCACGAGAAAAAGACTCCCGACCCCTTCTCGCGTGGAAATCTGAACGCATCGTGACCGAGCGTCGTTCCAAGTTGCTCGTCGTCGCGGCTGTGTGGCTCAGCTTTTTGGCAGTGTCGTTGGTCTCCGCACCAATCCCAGCGGTCAACGAGCCGCACTACCTCGCGATGGCGCGGCATTACTGGGACTCGTCTTGGTGCGCGGGAGATCAGTTTCTCCAATCGTTTCCCGCGCATCGAGTTTTTTATCAGACGTTCGGCTGGCTGACGCTGTGGTTGGATCTCGCGACCGTCGCGTTCATCGGACGTGCCGTCAGCCTCGCGATGCTCGCGGCGAGTTGGACTGCGTTGGCCATGCGGCTGCAACGCGTTGACTCAGCCAAACCGTCTCCTGCGATGGCAGTGCTGCTTTCCGCGTGGCTGTTTCTTGGCCTGCAAGCGATTGGCAATTTGTCGGGCGAGTGGCTGATCGGCGGCTTTGAGTCGAAGGTCATCGCGTATGCCTGTGTCTTCTGGGCCGTCGCCGCGATGCTCGAACGACGGATCGTTGCCGCTGCGGTGTTCAGCGGAGTCGCGATCAGCTTTCATCCGATCGTCGGACTGTGGCACGTCACCGCGATGGGAATCGCGGAAATTTCAAATTTCAAATCTCAAATCTCAGATTTGAAATCTCAATTCTCAAACGGCCACTCATATCGACGTTGGATTTTGGCCGCTGCGTTATTGGCCGTGACGGCCGTGCCCGGTCTGTTGCCGGCCGTGCAGATGTTGGACGCCGGGAATGCACGCACCGCATTCGCGGCGAACTTCATCCAAGTGCATTACCGGCTGAAGCACCATCTTGATCCGATGGATTTTGATCGCATGAACTGCATCGGGTACGGGTCGATTGCCGTTTTGTGGTTGGCGATCGTTATCGTCATGAAGCGGCGGCAGAAGTTGGCTCAGCCGGATCGCTGGTGGGTCAGTTACGTTCTCGCGGCAGCGTTGTTCGCCTTGGCCGGGTGGGCCGTGGGATTTGGTCCGCGTCCGATTCAATCCATGCCCGGCTATCAATGGCGGATCGCCTTATTGAAATTCTATCCGTTCCGTTTGTTCGACCTGCTGCTGCCGATCGCGCTCGCGATGCTGATGCCGACACTCGTCAGACAGCGCTGGCTGTGGCTGGCGGGAACCATCGGCCTGATTTGGGCGTTGATTTCAACTCATGCCTTTCCGCCGTCGAATCAGTTGCCGTCGGCGATGCGAGCCGATTGGCGGGACGCCTGTCGCTGGATCGCGGCGAACACTCCGGCGGACGCGCTGTTTCACACACCCGACGAAGCCGAGGCGTTCAAGTGGTTCGCTCAGCGCGGCGAATTCGTCAACCGCAAAGACTGCCCGCAGGATGCGGCGGGCATCGTCGAATGGAATGACCGTCTCCGGAAGATCACGAAATGGAGTGAGACGAGCTTCGCCGGAGACCAAGCCTACTCCACCGAGGAGTTGCGCGAATTAGTGCGTCAATCCGCTGGCGTCCGCTACGCGATCGTCCGCGCCGTTGTTCGCTATGACGCGGACTTGCTGTACGCGAACAACAGCTACAAGATTCTGCGCCTGCCGGAAGCGGGTTCAAGACCGTAGAAATGATCGCCGCACTCAAGTAGCCTGACTCTCCGAGTCGGGACTCCAATGCAAAACTCCCGACTCGGAGAGTCAGGCTACTGAACTACAAGAGAGCAATCGCATGACAGGCCGATGGACAGTGTCGAGCGTGGCCGCCGCGTTGGTTCTGATGTCACTCGGAATCACCGCTGCCGCCGATCCAAAACCGCCGAGTGGCCGCGCGGCTTTGACCGGAACAACCTCCGAGAAGCCGGTCACGGATGTGCCGGCTCCGGATCGCAAAGGGGAGGACTGGTCGTCCTTCTTGGGGCCGCTCGGTACTGGGGTCTGCAATGAGACCAACTGGCTGAAGAGTTGGCCGGAAGGCGGATTGAAGACGGCGTGGTCGAAACGTGTCGGCACCGGATACAGCGCACCGTCAGTGATGGGGAATCGGCTGGTCGTCTTTCATCGGCCGCGCGGCAACGAGGAGATCATCGAGTGTCTGCGATCCGACACGGGCGAGCCGTTGTGGAAGTTCACCTACGCGACGGAGTACGAAGATCGTTACGCCTACAACAACGGCCCGCGCTGCACTCCGCTGCTGACGAAGACACGCCTCTTTACGCTCAATCCCGAAGGGAAACTCTTCTGCCTCGACCTCGTGACCGGAAAGCAAGTTTGGGCGCGAGACTGCTCGAAAGACTTTCGCATTCCGGACGAGGAGAACTTTTTCGGCGTCGGCTGTACTCCGATTTTGGAAGGGAACTTGTTGATCGTGTTGGTCGGCGGGCAACCGAACTCCGGCGTGGTCGCGTTCAATTCGGAGACCGGCGATACCGTCTGGCAATCGGTCGGCAAGAAGACTTGGAACGGCGTCGAGACCGGCGGTTCGATCAAACCGAAGTACGAGTGGACTGGCACCGAGTCGCTTTACAGCTATTCGTCGCCAATCGCTGCGACGATTCATGGACGCCGTCAGGTGCTCTGTCTGATGCGGCAAGGTCTCGTGTCGCTCGATCCGAAAGATGGTTCGGAGAACTTCAAGTTCTGGTTTCGACCGAAGGAGCGCGACTCGGTCAATGCAGCTCGGCCGGTGGTCGTCGGTGACAAGATTTTTCTGTCGGCCGCGTACAAAGCCGGTTCGGCACTGTTGCAGGTGCAGGCATCGGATCAGGACGTCAAAGTTCTCTGGCAAGACCCGCGGAACATGCTGACGCACTGGTCCACGACGATTCACGTTGACGGCCACTTATACGGCTTTAGTGGAAGACACGAAGAGGAAGGTGAGTTGCGCTGCCTCGACCTCGAAACCGGAAAAGTGTTGTGGCAGTCGACCGGCTACGAGGGAGACACCTCGAAGCTCTCGCAAAGTCCGGTCACCGGTGAGATCAAAGACGGGACCGGCAAAATTATCCCGTTCCCGTTCTTGGGCCGAGGGTCGAAGATTCAAATCGGCGACCGCTTCTTGGCACTTGGCGAGCGTGGCACGCTGTCGCTGATGAAGATCAATCCTGACAAGTTTGAGGAACTCGGCCGCATGTCGGTGAGCGGAATTAAATATCCGGCGTGGGCCGCACCGGTGCTGTCTCGCGGCCGCGTGTATCTGCGCAGCGAGACGCATCTCGTTTGTTTGGATTTGGCTCCGTAGCCTGACTCTCCGAGTCGGGTGCCTTCGACGAACAGACCCGACTCGGAGAGTCGGGCTACGACTTGGCTTCGATTTCATCCAACTGGCGCAGGCGGCGGTCGGCGTTGAATGTCGGAGGGGGCAGCGAGTTCGCTAATCGCAGGGCTTCATCCACGCTGATTTCATCTCGGCGAATCGCTTCGCCCCGAAAGATCGGCAGGCCGTGATGGCGGGCGATGATCTCGCGCCGAGTTCGCCCGCGAGGTGAATCTGGCCACGGGCCAGCGAGTGCGTGCATCTCGAAGAAGCACGGTACGACCGACTGCATGTAGGCCCAATAGTTCGGATGATCCGTCTGCAACAGTAGCTTGCCGCCAGGGACAAGCGAGCGATGCGCCAGCGACAAGAACTCGGGCGTGATCAGCCGGCGATGAATTTGCGCGGGATCGTAGAACGGCTGCGGATGGTAAATGTGCAATTCGGCGACGGAGCCAGCGGCAACATGCTCGGACAGAAACTCGCGGCCGCCAATGACTGCGAAGCGAATGTTGCTCAGCCCGCGCTGGTTGGCTCGGCGAGTCGCATAGCGGATCACAACCGGCAGGATTTCGATGCCCAGATGATCGACCTCCGGCCGAGCGACCGCGCTGCCCAATGTCGAGCGTCCATTGCCGCAACCAATGTCGATCACGATCGGCGCTCGCCGGCCAAACAGAGCGTCCCAGTCCAACAAGCCTGGAGGCACTTTTTTGAGTGCCGTCTTCGCCCATTGTTCGGGCGGCAAGATGCGGCCGGGGATTGGCACGCCGAACTCAAGTTCAATGTCGCCTGGTTGTGGCTGCGGTTGCGGCGGTGAGCGACGAACGGGAGGCATGAGGAGAGCGTCTCGAAAGAAGGTGCGACGCGAGGGGGTCGGGAGTCTTTTTCAGGTCGGACGAATGGTCATTGGGTGTCTGATGGCAAGTCGACGGTCAAACTCATTCCGCCGACCTAAAAAAGACTCCCGACCCCGTTCCGTGGTCTCACAGCAAATCGTCGAGCGGCCTCTGTGGCGGCTCCTGCTGTTGTTGCTGAGCGGCGGCGATCTTGCGCTGAAACTGCTCGAACGAATGGACCAGCGATTCGAGCAAGCGCGGCACGTTTGGAGCCGACATGTAGACTCGCGCCGACACCACCGAACGCGGAAAGAACGTCGTGATGAAGTCGAACAGGAATTCGGTCGCCGTGTGACCGATCATCACGGCATTGGCATACGCGCCGCCGAGTTCGGTGTCTTTGATTTTCAATTGCTCGTACAGCTCTTGAGCCGAGCCTTGCTGCTGCGGTTGCTGCAACTGCTCCTGGTAGGCTTCGGCCGTCGCGGTGGGGCACATCGGGTGTGCCGGCGTCCCCGGCATGACCGGGCTGCCGAATCGCTGAGTGTAGTTGTTGAGGTTGTCCCGCAGTGCGGCGATGAATCTCGGCACGACGGCAGGGGGCAGGACGACTCGCGCCGCCACCTGCTGCGGCTTCGACATGCGGAGCAGGAAATCGAGGATGAACTCGTGCGGCCCGTTGAGCACGACCGCTCCGGTCGTGAACACTCCGGCGGCAATGCTTTCGGGCACCAGCGCCCCGATGTGCGTGTTCTGAACTTCCTGGCTGACGACCTCGCGGTTCTGCGGCGGCTGATCGGGATTGTCGTCGTTCGATTCAGGGAACATGTCGTTCATGAGGCCACTCCGAATGGAAACTCGCCGGTGTGAGCCGGAACGCGCTAGCGTCCGGTTTCTGGATTCATCGAGAACCGGACGCTAGCGCGTTCCGGCTGATTCTCATTCATCGCCGTGCGAGAGATACGAAAACGTCGGTGGCGGAAATTCCGCTCACCGACGTTCCACAGTTTCAAATCCGCCGATGTCTCAGGTGATTAGGTTCCCGAGCGCAAGCGGCGCATCACATCGGTTTCGAGCGTGCCGAACGCCTGCTCGTGGCGTTGCAACGTCACCGCCAGGGCCTGCAACAGCCGCTTGGCCGTGAAGTGATTCATGATGATCCGCTGACCGACGTGAACCGTCACGCTGCCCTGAGCGAACGGATTCGGATTCAGACCCAGGTCGAGGATCAACTCTTCCGGGGTGCTCGACACTCGGCAAAAGTTCGCGTAGCTGGCCACGATGCGGGCGTCATCCACGGTCAACGTTTGCTGCCCGGCCGGTGCTGCGGCCGGCGCAACAGCCAGTCCCTCGGGGGCGGTGTCGGGGTCGAGCTTGAGGGTGTCGTTCTTGTCTTTCGCCACGATGCTTACTCCTGACAAATTAAGTGAGAGAGGTTTCCTTCACCGGCGATGAGGTTGCCGGCCACAAGCTCCAGACGAGGGCTTGTAGAGGGGCGTGAAGGTAGTGGGCTAACGACTTTGAAGCAACGGCGCTTCAGCGCCGGTTTACGCCTCCGCTCCGCTGGAGTTGCTGACCACGTCAGCTTTATACTCGCTCGCCGTTCGGCCACGTTCGCGGCCGCGTTCCCAGGCAATCCCTCAGTGTCCGAGAATCGAAAGTTTTCGATGTCGAAGCAGATGAAACGCATGTTGATCGGGTCGATCGCGGCTTCTGGACTTGTCGCTGTGACTGCGGTCGTGGACATGGTGCTCAGCATTCCCTATTCGGGAAGTATTGTCTTCGATGCACTGTTCCTGGTCACCGCAGGCATCGTGATCTACATGGGGTACGAAACCTTGAAGGAATCGACGTGACCGCGCGGCTCCGGCCTCGTAATTCGAATGAACCGCAGGGCGCTAGCCCCGGTTCTCGTCAGACAAACCGGGACTAGCGCCCTGCGGCTGATTCACGGGAAAGAGCCTAGCCTTTCGGCAGCAAGGAATCTGTAATGCGACAGACGATTGGAACGGCGATCCTTTCCGCACTCATCGCGGTGGCCACCATGAGCTTGATGACCGGTGATCAGACCTCGGCTCAGTCGAAGGACACTCCGCGGAAAATGCTGCGCCACGTCGTGCTTTTCAAATTCAAAGAGGGGACAACCAAGGAACAAGTCCAAGAAGTTGAAACAGGCTTCCGCGGTTTGCCCAGCAAGATCGACACGATCCGCGACTTCGAGTGGGGGACGGACATCAGCCCTGAAGGCAAATCGAAGGGCTTCACGCACTGCTTCTTCGTGACGTTCGCCGATGAGAAGGGCCGCGACGCCTACCTGCCGCACGCGGCTCACAAAGACTTCGTTAAGCTCGTCGGCCCGCACGTCGACGACGTCTGCGTCGTGGACTACTGGACGCAGAAGTAAATTCGTTTAACCGCACGCCGCAGGCACGCGCGTTTGGAAACGCGCGTGCCTGCGGCATGCGGTTAAACGCTGACCGGCTGACGCGCCGTCAGTGACCGCTGCGCACCGTCCAAGAGCGCGACGACCGAGCAGGCTCGAACCTCTTCCTCCGCATCCGGCACGCCGGAGCGAATCTGCCGAGCCAACCACTCGAATTGACCGGTGTCCTTGGGATTGTCCGTCGTTGTCACCGGTGAGTCGAAGACTTCCCCTTCGTCGGTCAGTGTGTATTGCCGGCCATTGGCGTATCCGCCGCGTTCGCCGGTCAGCATCCAACCGCTTTGATAGGGCGTGGGGCTGTCGAGCCGAATGTCGATTTCTGCCTGACAGCCTGACTCAAAGACAATTCGCAGTGCGAGCGAATCGCCGGCGAAGAGATCGGCGGCAATGGCACTTGAATCACCGACGGCCAACACGCTGATCGGCCGGCTCGGAATGAGCAGCACCAGTTGATCCAGGGCGTGAGAGACAAAACGAATCTTCGTGGCACCCGGCTCAGCGTACTCGTCCCAGACAGACGGCTCGGTGCATCGAGTCGCTCCGCGAGGCGGTCGTCCATAACTCCACAACACAAATTTCGCCGCTCGAATCGCGCCGATCTTTTCATCGTGGGCAACGGCCAAAGCCTGACGGAATTCCGGATCGGCACGCCGAGGATGATGAATCAGCAACAGACGGCTTCGGCGAACCGCATCGGCAAACGCCTGCTCGGCCGCTTGAAGGCCGAGTGTGAACGGCGTCTCCACGATCAGGTGCTGGCCGTGGGACGCTGCGAGCGGCGAGCACTTGAATGGAAACTCCCAAAACGACGTGACCCACAAGACGTCAATGTCCGCGGACTGCGCGAGTTCAGACAGACTCATCAGCCGCACGCCAAACGGAGCTATCTGGCGGATCACATCCAATTCCTCAGACGCGGCGACCACCTGAAACGGTCCCCCCACGGCGGATCGCTCAATCAAGTGCTGGCCGACGCGACCACATCCCACCAACCCGACTCGCAGCGGTGGCAAGGCGTCGCCAGCCATTACCGTGGTCCCTTCGCCAGGAGCTTGATGTGCCCGGAAACATGTACGCGCAGTTTTCCGGTGCTCTTGTGGCCGGCCGGCAGATTCACGTTGAGCAACAAGATGCCGTCTTCTTTCGGCGTGAACTCCTTGCTGGCTCCGACCTCAAACGGCTCGCCGACTTTGTCTTTGTCTTTATCGTTGGTGTTGGTGTTGCGGGCACCAGTTTTCGCGGCTCCGGATTCGGGGTCCGGTACGACAATCCCCATCAATGCTCCGCAGCGCACGCCGGCCGCCATGTCGGTGCGAGGGTCTTTGGTCGTCAAACCGTTTGCATCGCACGGTCCCGTCAGCGTGATTTTGTAATTGCCCTGAGCTTCGACCCGGACCGACTTCCCTTTGAAGACCTGCACCTGAGCTTTCCAACTGTCGGCGACATCCAAGTCCATGTCGAAGTCATTGGTCTCGAAGACCGCCTCGTTCAGCTTGTCGATCTTCTCTTTCAACCCCGGCAGTTCGGGCTTCAACCGAGCGACCGTCCGCAATTGGTCTTGAGCCTCTTCAAACAACTTCGCCTTCTCGTAGTCCTCGGCCAGCTTGATCGTGTCGGTGATGAACCCTTCCAGATTCTTCTCCGCGCGCGAGTCGAGATCCTTGGCATCCCCCGACTTCTTCGTGGACCCGGTTTTCGGTTTGAGCTTGCTGGTCCCCGTCTGAGCGACCGCTCGCGAACCGTCCGACCAAACGATCGCTCCGCAAACGACAACGACCAATACCGACACTGACACCAAGAACCATTGGTTGCGCTGCATGACAATTCTCCGCGAGAACGGGATAACGTGTGGACGGCTATTAGAGCGCGGCCAGCGGGCGGAGGCAACCCGCAGCGTCAGCGAGGGCTGACGCTCTGAACGGCAGCGTTGCTGTCATCGAATTTCTGGGAAGCGTCTGCCCTCGCTCACCCTTCAGGTGACTTGGACGCCTTGCAGCCCGATCCCGCATCTTTACGATCCGCCGCTCCCAACAGTCCTCTGGAACAACGAGTTTTCCCATGATGCTGCGAACTCTCGGCCGAACCTCTCTGCCCATCACGCCGCTGGGGATGGGCTGCTGGCCGATCGCGGGGATCACCAGCATCGACGTCAACGAGGCCGATAGCCTCGCCACGATTCGAGCCGCGTTCGACGCCGGAATCAACTTCTTCGACACCGCCTACTGCTACGGCTTTGAGGGCGAGAGCGAGCAAATGATCGCGCGCGTGCTGCGGCAAGACCGTGCGAAGATCGTCCTGGCGACTAAGGGAGGAATCCATTGGGTGGCCGGAAAACAGGCTCGCTGCGGCCGTCCGGAAACGTTGCGGCGCGAGTGCGACGAAAGCCTGCGACGCCTGCAAACCGATCGCATCGACCTCTACTACCTGCACGCTCCAGACCCCAATGTCCCGATCGAAGAATCGGCAGGCGCGATTGGCGAACTCATTCAACAAGGCAAAGTGCTGAGCGCAGGACTCTCCAACGCCAACATCGAATTGCTCGACCGCTTTCACCGAGCCTGCCCGCTGACTGCGTATCAACCGCACTTCAACATGCTGCAACGCGAGATCGAACACGCGCAGTTGCCGTGGTGCGTCGAACACGGCGTCGCGGCCATCGTCTATTGGCCGCTGATGAAAGGACTACTCGCCGGCCACCTGCCGCGCGAGCATGTCTTCGACGCCAAAGACGGCCGCGGCAAGTATCCCATGTTCTCCGGCGACGAGTGGCAGAAGAACCAAGACTTCCTGGACGTACTGCGCGCGATGGCGGACGAGATCGAACGCCCAGTCTCGCAGATCGTGCTCAACTGGACGATCCAGCGCCCCGGCATCACCGCCGCGCTTTGCGGAGCCAAACGCCCCTATCAAATTCGCGAGAATGCCGAGTCAATGAGTTGGTCGCTCACAGCCGACCAAATCACCCGCATCAACGCCGCGATTGCAGATCGAGGCCCAGTCGTCTCGAAAGCGGCCGTCGCGTAGGTTGGGACTCCGTCCCGACCCTTCCTCGAAGACGGTCGGGACAGAGTCCCAACCTACCGTTCAAGAGATTACGAATCCGAACCGCTTCCATTCCGCCGGATGCGGTACCGACACATTGATCGACTCCCCGCGCGTCGGATGCTCAAACGTCAGCGACGCCGCATGCAGTGCCAGCCAACCATCGAGCTTCATCCGCGAGCCATACTTCACATCCCCACAAATCGGCATCCCGCGCGACGCGAGCTGCACCCGAATCTGATGACTCCGTCCCGTCAGCAATTCAATCTCCAACAAACTCAACCCCGCCTGCGATTGCAAACAACGATACCTCAAGCGTGATTCCTTGCCGTTGTCCGACCCCGGCCCCACCACTCGACTGACATTCGTGGCTTCGTCCTTCGCCAACCAATCCACGAACTCCCCTTCGCGCTGCTTCGGCCGCCCTGCGACGACGCATTGATAGACTTTCCGCACCGAATGCTTCCGAAACTGCTCCGACAACCGCGCCGCCGCTTTACTCGTCCGAGCCAACAGCAACACTCCCGACACCGGCCGATCCAAGCGATGCACGACTCCGACAAACACCTTCCCTGGCTTGTCGTACTTCCGCCGCAGGTATTCACGAGCCAGATCGACCACCGAGACATCCTCGGTCCGATCCCCCATCGTCAGCGTCCCCGCCGGCTTGAGAACCGCGAGGCAATGGTTGTCTTCCAAGAGCACCAGCAGACGATGACGTTCAGTCATGGGATGTCAATTTCAGGATCGCAGCCTACGCCAGAATCTCGGTGGCAACGTTGCCGTACACATCGGTCAGGCGGAAGTCGCGACCGCCGTAGTTGAACGTCAGACGTTCGTGATCCAAGCCGAGCAAGTGCAGAATTGTGGCGTGCCAGTCGTGGATGTGCAGGGGCTTTTCGACCGCTTCGTAACCGAACTCGTCGGTGGCTCCGTAGGCGAGACCGGCTTTGACGCCGCCGCCGGCCATCCAGATGGAATAGCCCTTATTGTTGTGATCGCGGCCGTTGCCGCTTTGAGCATAGGGCGTGCGGCCGAACTCGCCGGCCCAGACGACGAGCGTGTCGTGCAGCAGGCCGCGCTGTTTCAGATCCATCAGCAGCGCGGCGATGGGGCGATCGGTGGCGAGCGTGCTCTTCGTCAATTCATCCTTGAGCAGGAAGTGATGGTCCCAGCCGACCGGCGCGGTGATCTCGATGAACCGCACGCCCGCCTCAGCCAGTCGGCGAGCGAGGATGCACTGCCGGCCGAAGCGATCCGTCGGCAGTCCCGAACCGACACCGTAGAGTTTTAAGATCGACTCCGGTTCCGAACGCAGATCGAGCACGTCGGGGACTTCGTCCTGCATTCGAAACGCCAGCTCGAACGATTCGATCGCCCCTTCGATTTCCGGGTGATGCACGTCCCGTTCGAGTTTGTGCCGATTGAGATTTCGCACGAGGTCAAGCTGTGCTCGTTGCTGCTCGCGCGAGAGGTTTTTGTTTTCGATATTCTTGAGCGGCGGCCCCGGCTCTTGGTCCTTGCGAAGAATCGCGGCGTAGAACGCGGGAATCTGGTTCGTACCGACTCGCGTCCCTTGGCTGATCGCCGGCAAGAATCCGCTGCCATAGTTTCTCGCGCCGCCATTGTCCGACGGTGGATTGATCGTGACGAAGCCGGGCAGGTTCGCGTTCTCGGTGCCGAGTCCGTACAGCGTCCACGCTCCGACCGACGGCCGCACAAATTGAAAGCTGCCGCTGTGCATCTGCAAAAACGCCTGCGAGTGATTCGGCAGATCGGTCTGCATACTGTTGATGACGCACAACTCATCCGCTTGCTTGCCCAGCTCCGGAAAGACTTCCGACATCCACAATCCCGACGCGCCGCGCCGAGTAAACTTGAACGGCGAACCAAGCAACTTGGCTCCGCCACGCCCGCGGCCGATCGGCGACGCCTCCCCCGATTGCTGATTGAGCGCCGGCTTGTAATCCAGCAGGTCCACATGCGAAGGCCCACCGTTCATGCAGAGAAAGATCACGCGCTTGGCCCGTGCGGGGAAATGCGTCGCCTGCGGAACCAGCCCGCCATCGCGAGCCGCCGCCTCGTGAGCCAACCCGGCGAAGGCCAGATAGCCGAATCCCGAAGCACACGATTTCAAAACGTGCCGACGTGAGACGAGCGATGCTGAGCGATTGTCAGAATGTGGAGTTGTCATGGCGAATGGTTCCGATTGCGGGCTTCGTAGTTCGGACGCCTACGTCCGAACAATCGGGAGACCGGACGTGGGCGTCCGGACTACGAAAACACTAATCCAAATTCCTGAACTCCGCCGTCGCTAGCAGTGCCTGGCAGTAGCTGGCAAGGAGTTTGCGGTATTGCTGATCGTTGTCGCTGTTGATTGGGTTCTGATCAAAGAACGCGGCGGCCAGTTTGGTTTCCTCGGCGTCGGGAGCGCGGCTGAAGCAGAGCACGAAGGCGTGGCGAAGTCGTTGCTCGTGGCTGTCGGCTTCGCGCTGCACGCGATTGGCGAGAGCGGTCGCTCGCGATTGCACGAAGGTGCTGTTCATCAAATAGAGAGCTTGGACCGGGACGTTCGTCGTTTCGCGGTCGCCGGTGACGAGGCTCGGTTCGGCAAAGTCGAACAAGTCCAGCACGTCGGGCAAGCGGTCGCGCAGCACGGGGAGATACACCGAACGATGTTTTGAGCCATCAAGGTCCGCGGGGATGTTCGGATCGAGACCGATGAGCGAGATCGGTCGGTCGCCGATCTTCGTGCCGACAAGCGAACCGACGGGCCGAGCGGTGTCGAGTTCTCCGGCGAAGACGAGCATCGCATCCCGAATCGCTTCGGCATCGAGCCGTCGTTTGGACGCTCGCCACAGCAACCGGTTTTCGGGATCGGTGCGGAAGGCGTCTTCGCGATACGCCGACGACTGACGATAGGTGCGTGACAGCACGATCTCGCGCACGAGTTTTTTGATTGACCAGCCGTCGGCCATGAATCGCACCGCCAACGTATCAAGCAGTTCCGGATGACTCGGCCGTTCGCCGCTGAAGCCGAAGTTGTCCATCGTGCGAACGAGGCCCGCTCCGAACAGATGTCGCCACACGCGATTCGCCATCACCCGCGCGGTCAGCGGATGGTCGGGATGCGTCAGCCAGCGAGCGAACTCCAACCGCCCGCTGTGACGAGCGGGGACTGTCGGTGCGTCGGCAATCTCGATGACGGCCGGGAAGCGACGCGGTACGGGGCGGCCGGGTTTGTTGATCTCGCCGCGTTCCAGCAATGGCGAGTTGATGATCCGCTGCCGATCCTGCACTCCCATCGCGAGCGGCAGTGCTTGGCCCGACTCGTCCACTTTTTCGAGTTGCCCTTCAATCCCACCCGACGTCCAGAAGATGCGGAGCGCATCGCGAATCGAAAACTCTTTTTCGGCATCACCGCCGCTCCTGCGAGCTTTCATCGAGGCGGCCATGCGGTCTTGCTGCTCCTTCTTGAGCGACGCGAGTTGAGTCTTCAATTGCTCGACCCGTTGCTTGCCGATGCTCGGATGCAGGATCGGCGCGTCCGCGCCGCGCGGCAGCACCAGCGGATCGCCGCCGATCCGATTCGACGGCGAGACCGCTGTGCCGAAATACGTCTTCGTGCTCGCGAAGACGCCGGAGAGCGCGTAGTAGTCCTGCATCGAGAACGGTTCGAGCTTGTGATCGTGACAGCGAGCACACGCGACCGAACTGGCCATCACCGCTCGCGTCACCGTATCGAGTTGCTCGTCCGCGACATCCGCCGCGAATTGGAAAGGATTCATCTCATCGAGATTCTTCGGCCCGATCGCCAGGAACCCGGTGGCGATCAACAGCCGCGCCCGTTCGGCATCGTTCTCAGACGGCAGCAAGTCCCCGGCGATCTGCTCGATTAGGAAGCGATCGAACGGCAGGTCGGCATTCACCGCGTCGATGACGTAATCGCGGAATCGCCACGCATACGGAAACGAGATGTTCGCCTCCTTGCCGCTCGATTCCGCGAAGCGAGCCACGTCCAACCAATGCCTCCCCCAGCGTTCGCCAAACTGCGGCGACGCGAGCAACGCATCCGCCTCCGCCGCCAGCGCCGAGTCGATGCCGTCAGACTCGATGCGCTTTTGAAACGCCGAGATCGAGTCCGGCGATGGAGGCAGTCCGACCAAATCGAAATGCAATCGCCGCAGCAACGTCGCTGGCTCAGCATCGGGCGACGGGCTGAGTCCGCTCTCATTCAACTTCGCGAGGATGAAATGATCCAGCTCGCGCTTGGTCCAATCGAGATTCTTCGTCGCTGACGGCGGCGGCTTGTGAGCCGTCGGTTTCTGATAGGCCCAGAACTTTCGTCCTGCTTCGATCGTGACTGGCGGAGTCGCCGCGTTTGCCGCGACCTCTTCGCGCGGATCGGCGGCTCCCGAATTGATCCACGTTTTGAAATCATTGATCACCGACTCCGGCAGCCGCTCCTTCTTCGGCGGCATCTTGAGATCGGGATCGGTGTGCGAGATCGCCGTCAGCAGCACGCTCTTCTTCGCATCACCCGGCACGACGGCGGCACCTCGATCACCACCGGCTCGAATCCCGCGTCGCGAATCGAGCCGCAAGCCACCTTCCGACTTCGCGGCCTTCGCCGAATGGCACTGATAACAATGCTGCACCAGCACAGGACGAATCTTGGACTCAAAGAATGCGGCCGCTTCCGGAAACTCAGCGGCCATCGCCAGAGAGCCACTCATCATGAGTAGCACTCCGACGATCAACCACCTAACGCAGCTTCGAGCGACTCGCGGCATAGCAATCATTCCTTGCACGGCTGGCTCGTAGCCACGCTCGCC
Organism: Planctomyces sp. SH-PL62; assembly: GCA_945893075.1. GTDB lineage: Bacteria > Planctomycetota > Planctomycetia > Planctomycetales > Planctomycetaceae > SXKJ01. The sequence continues at coordinate 29,757 of CAMDDX010000044.1, forward strand.
AAGAGCGTGGGGAACGCGGCCTAAACGTGGTTTTCCCACGCTCTTGGCGAGCGTGGCTACGACTGCAAACTCAACGCAAACCAAACTGCTCGCCAGCCGTATCATTCCTTGCAAACCGGCTCCTTCAGATACCGATCGGCGAACTGCAAAAACGTCGGCCAGTTGGGACCGGCGATGTGGCCGCCGCTATGTTGACGGAAGGTGATCGTGCCGTCGATTGAAGTGAGATTCCAAGACCACAGGATCAACAGTCACGAAGCCACCCGAATCACCGCCGAGTCGATCAACGCTCGGCAAGCCACCGGCCCGGCTTGGCAAGGGAATCCCAGAGTGCTCTTGGGTGAGTCAACGGCAAGAGGCAGTCGAATCGGATCGTCTCACCGAGCGAGCGTCCCCTCTCGTCATCGAGCGGTGTTTGCCGCTGCGCGGTGCTCGGGTGAGTTTCACGCTCCGCGCCGATTTGTCACTTGGTCGCGATCGTTCGAGCGGGTTAGACTCACGCCATGTCGCGCAACGCTCGTCAATCTGTCGCCGTGAAGCCGCTCCGCACGCTGTGGGGGACCGATGTGACTCTGCACGCGATCCGCCGCTACGCGCGAAAAATCGCCGAGCAATTCAATCCCGATCAAATCATCCTGTTTGGCTCGCACGCCTACGGAACGCCAACCGCCGACAGCGACGTCGATCTGCTCGTGGTGATGGACGCACGCAACCAGCACGATCAAGCCGTGCGGATTCGCTGGCGGCTTCCCGCTCCGTTTCCGATGGACCTCATCGTGCGAACTCCCAGAAACCTTCGCTGGCGGCTTGAGGAAGGGGAATCGTTTCACTCGGAGATTGTGACGAAAGGAATCCTCCTGCATGAAAAGAGCAACTCGGGAGTGGCTGCGAAAAGCCGAAAACGATTGCCGCCTCGCCGCAACGATCAAAAACGTAAACGAGCCGTTTCATGACCAGGTGTGTTTTCTGTGTCAGCAATCGGCTGAGAAATACTTGAAAGCACTGCTTGAGGAACTTGGCCAACATATCCCGAAAACGCATGACCTGGAGCATCTCCTGAGCCTGTTGCTCCCGTCCCATCCAACGCTGCGATCACTGCGCCGCGGATTGCTATTCCTGACGGACTTCGCGGTCGATACGCGATATCCCGGCAACTGGTCAACCAAACGTCAGGCCACGTCCGCACTGCGTTGGGCCGAGCGTGTCCGGCAAGCAGTGCGATCGCTGCTGGGGATGCCGTAATCGACTGAGATCGCAGTGGTGGCAATCGGCGCGTGGTGTCTATTCCTTGCTCGGCAAGTACGTGCATCGCTACTTCGACGACATCAAGCGGCATCTCCAGAGCCTGCGAAAAGTCGTGACGCCCAAAGCTCGCTGCTTCTACATCGTGGGCAACTCAAAGTTCTACGACACGATGTTGCCCGTCGAAGAAATCTACGCCGCACTGTTCGAGGACGCCGGCTTCCGCAACGTCGGCTGGAAAGCGATCCGCAAGCGGAACTCGAAGAAGGAACTCTTCGAGTTCGTCGTTCATGAGGTCGCGCCGTGAGAAGTTGGGGGAAACAAAACGGGACGCAGTTTATTTCGTAAATCGCGTTGCGTTGCCTTTCTCCCTCTACCCTTACCAGACTGTTCACCAGAGAAGTCAGAATCTGGCCATTGAACTCTTTTCGTTGTGCGGCGAAAGAAACGTCGAGATGAAATATGCTTGAAAGATTTGAAAGTGTAAACAAGGTTGGACTGTTCGAGGACTACTCCCATTCTCCCGGCCATGACTTCGGTGAGGTCACACTAATCTACGGGGAGAATGGCGTCGGCAAGTCCACGCTTGCCGCCATTCTCGATTCGCTTCGCGAGCGGAATGCAAGGGAGATCATCAGGCGCAGAAGCCTTCCTGGAGATGTTGCCCCAACCGTCGCCATCAGCCTGGGCGGAAAGGTCTACACCTTCGACGAGACTAATTGGGACGACCAACCTCCGCATGACACAATTGAAGTCTTCTATCCCGGTTTCGTGACGCGCAACATTCATGCCGCGACCGCTGTCGATTCCGATCATCGCCGGAATCTCTGCGAGCTAGTCCTCGGGCGGAAAGCGGTTGAGAAAGTGACGAGACTGGCGCAGGCCGACAACCACGGCCAGCGCGTATCAAAGTTGTTGACCTGTGAGGACTTCCGCGAGGAAGTCGTCGTTCCAGCCGGCGATTTGCATCTTGCCTCGCAGACTTTCTTTGAGCGGATGATGCTTGAGTCGCGTGATGGCAAAGCGTCGTAGCCA
>CAMDDX010000045.1 GCA_945893075.1 Planctomyces sp. SH-PL62
TCCGACACCACCTCGATCCATTCGCCTATCTCCGCGACGTGCTTCGCCGTCTTCCCACCACCGAGCCTGCCAACCTAACCAACCTGCTTCCCAATCGCTGGCGGCCTGAGTGACGCATCGGACCAATGTGATCCGCCGGACGCTTACCAGCAGCAGTTTCATGGTCGGAGGCAACGCGGTCATCTCTGGGTTGACCGCGCCGTGGTGGATTCCACGATCGCTCGTCGGCGACAACGACGAAGTGCTGTTGTTCGCGGATTACCCGTATGCTGGCGGATGGGACGGCTACTTCGTGAATCAAGACCCGGAACCGGACTGGACCAAGCGGTGGTCGGGCCGCTTCCTCGCGGAGTCGGGCAGCAATTTCGATGGATTGCAAAAACATGGCGGCCGATTGCGGCTCGATTCGACCTCGCGCTGGGGATTGGATTCCGAATGGAACTTCCGCCGCGAGTCGTTGTCGTCGGGACACGACACGCTTTGGAACGGTGATCTGAATTTGGTGTACCGGTTCGCTCAGGGCCAACGAGCGGCGTTCTACACCGGACTGGGCGTAAACTGGCTGTCCGATCGCTTTGGCAGCAACGCGGGATTCAACTTCACCTACGGCGCGGATTTTTATCCCGCGAAACCGTGGGTGCTGTCCGGCTCCATCGACTGGGGCACTCTCGGTCACACTTCCGTATTTCACGGGCGAGCGACCGTGGGGCTGATGCTCAAGCGTTGGGAATTGTTCACGGGCTACGACTACTACAAGCTTGGCGGCACATCGCTGCCGAGCTACGTGGCCGGCGTGCAGCTTCACTTCTGAAGGGCAGTAGTCGGCTATTTCTCTTCGTTAATGTCGGATCTCTTTAGAGGTCGCAGTCCGGGGGCACGGACACGATGAACTCGAACTTCGGAATCCGCGATACTGAAGACGATTCGATATCTGTGGCCTTGCCGAGTTTTGAAAAAGGTCTCACGCACTTCTTCACCAAGCTGTCGGGACTCCGCGGCGACGGCACAGCCATCGGCGTCATTGCGAAGCTCCGCCAATCGAACTTGCAGCGCGTTGTACCAAGCTTCCGCACCTCGCGGAGCCCGTTGCGACAGCCAGTCGAAAATCTGCTGCGTGTCCGCGACTGCTAAGCTCAGGAGCCGAACACGGTACGTCATGATTGCGCGGCCAATCCATTTTTTTGGCGAAATTCCCTGTCAAAGTCCTCCAGCGAAATCCCTCGATCTCCCGCGTGCATTGCAACGAGCGATTCGCGAATCGCTTCGAATTCGTTCGGGTCCGGATGCAGAGAACGCCACTCGTCGAGCACTTGTTCCGGAGAGGATCGAGTCGTTTCCGTCTTGAGTTTGTCACTCAAGAACTGGTGAAACGAATCGAGTTCATCGGCAACGATCGCACTCATGGTACATCTCCTGTTGATCCCCAGCGGACGACGGGCATCCGATTATTCTTCCTCTTCGTGAACCTTGGCGGACGCCACGATCTTCTGTTGCTCGTTGCCGGGGACGACTTCGTAGTGGCTCGTCTCGAAGGTGTAAGAGCCTTGGCCGCCGGTGATGCTCGACAGGCTGCGAGCGTAGGTCTGAATTTCCGCCAGCGGCACTGACGCTTTCACGATCGTGAAGTTGCCGGGGAGCGTGTCCATGCCTTCCATGCGGCCGCGGCGCGTGTTGAGATCGCTGGTGATGTCGCCGAGTCTTTCGCCGGGGACCATGATCTCGGCCTTCACGATTGGTTCGAGCAACACCGGTTTGGCTTTGGCGAAGACCTCTTTGAAGCATTGCCGGCCGGCGGTCTTGAACGCGGTTTCGTTGCTGTCCACCGGATGGTCTTTGCCGAAGAACAACGCGCACCAGCAGTCTTGAACCTGAAAGCCGGCGAGCACGCCCTTCTCCATGCGTTCTTTGACACCCTTCTCGACGGCGGGGATGAAGTTGTTGGGGACGCTGCCGCCACTGACACAATCGAGGAACGCGTAGTTCAGCACCGGGTCGTAGTGGAATGAGCGCAGGCTCTCGAAGCGTTCTTTGATGAAGTATTCCTCCGGCACGATCCCTTGCGGCAGCGGGCCGATGCGGAAGTGGACCTCGGCGAACTGACCGGAGCCGCCCGACTGTTTCTTGTGCCGATACATGCCCTCGGCGTTCATGTTGCAGGTTTCGCGATAGGGGATGCGCGGCATGGCGGTGTTGACATCGACTTTGTCCCGCTTGTGGAGCCGATGCACGATCGCTTGCAGGTGCAGATCGCTCATGCCCTGGATGACGATCTCATGCGTCTGGGCTTCACGCATGACGTGGAAGGTTTGGTCTTCATCTTCGATTTTGTGCAGCGCCACGGAAATTTTTTGCTGATCGGCGGCGGTCTTCGGCGTGACGGCCAGTCCGACCATCGGTCGCGGGAACTTGAGTTCCGGCAGATCGAGATGCACGCCCTGAGCCGACAGCGTGTCGCCCACCGCGAGGTCATCGACCTTCACGACGGCAATGATGTCGCCGGACGTGGCCGTATCGACGTTCTCGTGCTTCGAGCCTTGCATCTCCAACATCTGGCCGATCTTCACCGGCTTGTTGCTGCGATGATTGTGGAGCGTCACATCCTTGCCGATGTGACCGGCGTAGACTCGCAGGTACGCCATCTTGCCGACGAACGAATCGATGCGGACTTTGAAGACTTCGGCCACAAACGGATCGTCCGGGTTCGGATTGATGACGATGTCCTCGCCGCTCTCGCTCTTGGCCGGACGGTCTTCGTCCATCGGCGACGGAGCGTAATCGGCCAGCGCGTCCCCCAGTTCCTGAACTCCGACGCCCGACCGGCCCGACGTGAAGAGAATCGGAATCAGCGTGCCATGTCCGATGGCCTTGCCGATGAGCCGGATGATTTCCTCTTCGGAAACGTCTTCACCGCCGAGGAAGCGCTCCATCAATGCCTCGTCCGCTTCGACGATCGCGTCCATCAACGCCTGATGATAGTCCTTGGGATTGAGCGGCAATCCAGCCGGCACATCTCCCTTGATCTGTAGCGCGCTGTGGACCGCGGTGAATTTCGCACCGGTTCCATTCGGCACATTGATCGGCACGCAGGCAGTGCCCCAGTGATCGCGAATGGTCGCAACCAGTTTGGGCACGTCGACGTTGTCCCCGTCCACACGGTTGACCACGATCATTCGCGCGAGATGCTCGTCGGTCGCCAATTGGAAACACCGCCGAGCATTCACTTCCAAGCCGGCATTGGCATTCAGCACGACCACGGCCGTCTCGACCGCTCGCAGCGCGCCGCAGACTTGCCCGATGAAGTCGGGATAGCCGGGGCAGTCGATCAGATTCACGCGATGATCGGCGTGCTCGTAGCGGCAGACGTGCGAGAAGATCGACTGCTTCTTTTCCTTCTCTTCGTCGTCGGTGTCGAGCAGGCTGGTGCCGTCATCGACCGACCCGGCTCGCGTGCCAACTCCGGCCTTGAACAGCAGCAAGTCGGCCAGCGTTGTCTTTCCCGAATGCCCATGTCCAACGAAGGCAACATTCCTGATCTCATCGACCTTGTGCTTCGACATTCTCGGCTCCCGATCTCAATGATGTGCATCACGGTGAGCCAACCGGTCGAGCGCAAACGCAGGCGGTCAGAGACTGCCACGTTCGCGAAAGAGGTGAATCGCAAGACCGGCCAGCCAGAACTCCGCCTCCGACGGGCGGAACGGGGCGACATCGTAGCCAGCCGCGCGGCTAATTGCTGTGACGCGTATTAGTTTTCTCTTGGAATGTCAGGCGAGGTGGCTGGGCTTTCTGCGACGTACGCGGCCAAAGCTTCCAGTGCTAAGCGATGGTCGGGCTGAATTTGAATGACCGTTTGCAACCAGCCGGCCCCTTCTTTCTTCAGGCCCAGGTCCATCATGATTTTGCCGGCCTCGTAGCGCAGGTCGGCATTGTTCGGAGTCTTCAGCAACTGCTGCGTGATTTCCTCGACGCGCAGGCTCAGGTTTCGAATCCGTTCTGATTGTTCCAGTAACTCGCGCGATCGAACTTCGTCCCCCGTTCGGGCATAGGCTTGAGAGAGCGAGTACCAAATCGGTGACTGGTAGGGCGCGAGGCGGGTCGCCTCGTCGAGTTTCCCGATGGCCTCGTGAAAACGGCCCTCGTCCGCAGCGATCTGGCCCAATTCGGACAACACCGACGCGCGCTGAGCCGCAGACAAATTCTGGTCCAGCGCTTGTTTTAAGAGCGGAACGGCCGACTGAACTTGAGCCAGTCGTCGATGGCACTCCGCCAATCCGATGAGCACTTCAGGAGTCGCCACGCACGTCCGCAAACAGCGTTCGTATTCTTGCCGCGCTTCTTCAATGCGATTGGTGTCTTTTAAGACGTCGGCCAAACGTCGGCGTGTTTCGCAATGCTTTGGGTCGATGGCCAAGATGGCTCGGTGCTCGCTCTCCTCACCGGCGCGATTGTTGATCCGATGGCAAATATCCGCTCGCCAGATTTTTGGAAAAATGGCCTGCGGCTGCCAACTGCTCCAAGAGCTAAGACACTCCCAGGCCTCTTTCAGGCGATAGGTTTTGAGATATCCAATCGCCAGTGCCTCGTAGATTTCTTCGGCAGCTTCGTCACTGACCCCACCGATCATGATCGTCTTCAACCTGGCGTCGGTCGCATCGACGTCCCCGTTTTGGGCGATGGCCAATAATGACTGCCGCTCGATGTCGTCCTTCGACCAGCCCAGTTTCGCCGCGCGCCGCAGCGGCGACGACACGCGATCCAGATGCCCGGAACGACGCTCAGCGACGGCCAATAGATAATGCACCTCGGAGTTGTCAGGTGCGAACGCCGCCGTCCGTGTCAGGATCGGAATGGCAACTTCGGGACGACCGGTGGCCAGAGTTTGGCGTGCGACAGTCGTTTGCCGCCACACATACACTCGGGGGCCGACGACGGCCAAACACACAAGGACGAGGGCGAGAAAGACAATCCACCGACGCTGGGAGAGACACCGCTTCAACATTGCAGTCGGCCAGAGCCGTCTCCCTTAGATCGTTAAGGGCGAGTTCGTTTCTTTCGTGGCAACATTGCGGTGTGACGGTCCGCGTCGCAAATCACCACGCGGGGCGTCGTGCAAATAAGCTGCGGCTTCACCGTCCTACGGATCAGGAAATCGCTCGCAAAGAAACCGACTGAACCGGTCATGCCAAGCACACCACATTCGCCAATCAGCCAATCGTCCGGCCGACTTGGAAATTCAGTCGACCAAGTCAAAGGTAAAGACATTTTTTTTGACATCGGCGACGACGTCTGCCACGAATCCGCTTCTGTCCGGTTGAGCATATTTCTCAGGAATCTCGCTCTTCGACTCCAAATCTTTCGCTTTGCCGCCACCTGCGGTTTGCATCTTTTGCATGTCTTCCGGCTTCATGCTCGTAGCGTCAATCTTGGCCGTTGGCACTGACACTTTGACAACCCCAACTTTTGCCTTGCCGAGGGGCACGCCTGGACGGCCAGCAGTCGTCATTGTGAATTTGCCGTCGGAACTCGTCGATCCAGTCGATAAGTGCCCGCCAGCGCTGATCATCGTCAAATTCGCACCGGCAAGAGGTTTCCCCTGATAGCTCACGGTTCCTGAAACTTCCGCCAAGACGGGGCCGCCAGTATCCCCACTACATCCAGGCATTGCAGCGCAGAGCACAACCAGAAACAACGGCCATCGATTCAACACGATTCTCTCCATTTTTGAATTCAGTTTTCGATTGAGATATTCCGCTGCGGCAGTCAGTTCAATCGAAAACCCACTGCCATTGGGTGACGGTTTGATCGCCGCTACCGAGTCCTCTGCGGTCAATCAGAGAATCACGACGCGACACTTGGATCAAAAAGTACCGAGAGTCTGCCCGTCGGCCCGTGCGCCTAATTTTTGATAAGTCTGGTAATTGATATTCTCATTAATCAACCGAACGGTGCCGTCTCCCATCAAGAAATGGGCACCTCCCTTGTGGGCCGACTTAAAGCCCCAGGAATAGTTCCAGTTCGACTGAGCGCGGCAGTCAGTTCCGCCCGGAAAGCACTGCGGCGCAGTGGTTGCCGTGGCCGTGGCAAGTGACGGGCAGCTACACATGATATTCAAGGGAGAGGAGGTCGAGGCGTGGGCATTTCCCATCCCATTGTAGTGCCACCAGCCGGCATTGTGGTCGTGGCAATCCGATAAGATCTCGCCAACCAGAAATGTGCTCGACATCCCATCGGTAAACTGAGCGAACTTGATGGGTGGTCCCAGCCGGCCAAACGCACCTGAAAGACTACCGATGGTGGTCGTGTTTCCGTGATCGGCAGCTCCGTTGGGTTGCTGATAATTCACAACTGGTGTCAGGAATTGGTTGCAGCCACCATTCGCGGACGGGGTTCGCTGAGAACCAAGACTTCCCGTATAGCTCGATTGAGCCCAGCCACCGAATTCGGCGGTCTGAATTTTACTCGAAGGGTCGGACGGACATCGTGAATACGGAACATTCACCAGCCGCGCTTGACGACCATCGGGCATCACCGTATCCCAGGCAGTTGACAAGCTCATGTTGAGTTTTTTGAAGATCTGATCCTGATCCATGAAGGGCAGGACTTTGGGTTGCCATCCAATTTGAGGACTCCCCCAATTTGAGCCGGCAGGCGGCAGCATATTGCTCGTGTCGTGATAATTATGCAGCCCCAAGCCGTACTGTTTCAGGTTGTTCCTGCATGTACTGCGTCTGGCCGCTTCGCGAGCTTGCTGCACGGCCGGCAAGAGCAAGGCAATCAACACCGCAATGATCGCGATGACGACGAGTAACTCAATCAAGGTAAATGCCAACCGAAGTCTGCGCTGCAACATGACCCGCCCTTTCAGAAAAAAGAAACTGAAGCAAGACTGACGTAATTCTCCGCGGCAGATGCTCGATGCCTTCGCCACCAAATTGATTCCAGAAACTGATGATCACCACGACTTAACTTCCGGCGAAAATTCTCAAGACGCTTGACGGTTTACGGATACCATTGGAGTTTGTCAATCATTGACTTGCAATGAGCCTTTGTTTTGACTCGACTGATCGTTGCGAAGCCTAGATTCAGGTTAAAACTCGACATGCTCAATCAAAAACCCTCTTCACCGAATCTTCAGGTAGACACGCGAGCCGCGCTGTCGCGAAATGGGAGCCGCTGGCTGATCGGGGTGGCGGCAATCGCCGTCGTTTTGGTTGTCGCGGGGTTGTGGTCCGGGACGCGATCAACGTCGGATGCACCACCTGAGACGCCAGCACACGAACCGACGCGCGTCGTCAGCTTATCGGACCAAACCGTTCCGGCGATTGTCTCCTTTTGCAGTGCGTGTCACGTCATGCCGAAGCCGGACAGCTTTCCGAAGGCCGCCTGGTACGATGAAGTGAAGCGCGGATACGACTTTTACTACCAGTCGGGAAGAACAGATCTCTCTCCACCACTGATGCAGACGGTGGTGGAATACTTTCGCACGCGGGCTCCAGAGACGTTGGTGATTCGGCAATCACAAACGGTGCCCGGTTCGAATCGAATTTCGTTTCGGTCGGCAGAGATCTTCATTCCACGAACGGCTGGCGAATTCACATCGCCTGCGATTTCGTTTGTTGGCCGCTGGCCGCGCAGCCTGAAACTCGCACCGGATCTGCTCGTGAGCGATATGGCGGGAGGGGGCGTTTTTTGGTGTCAGCCAACGTCGCCAGAAAATTCGCTGAGACGGATTGCCATACTCAGGAACCCCGCAGCGGCCAGCATCTGCGACTTGAATGGCAACGGCGATCCAGATCTGGTGGTCGCCGACTTAGGCAGCTTCCAACCCGCCGACCACAACCAGGGCCGAGTGATTTGGTTGCCAGACTTCCAAAACGGCGGTCAATCGCAGGTCGGCCAGCCATTGTGCGAAAACATGGGACGAGTCGCCGATGTGCAACCGGCGGACTTCGATGGTGACGGAGACCTGGATTTGGTGGTCGCCGAATTTGGCTGGCACAAAACGGGCCGAGTTCTGTGGCTGCGAAACGACGGTGATGCGCGATCACCGCAGTTTGTGCCTCAGGTTCTCGACACGCGTCCGGGCGCGATCCACGTGCCCGTGGTGGATTTGAACCAGGATGGTCGCCCGGACTTTGTGGCTCTGATCAGCCAGGAGTTTGAAGTCATCGAAGCCTTTCTCAATCGGGGCAACGGAGTCTTTGAAAAACAGCGTCTCTCGACGGCCGATGATCCCGCCTTCGGCTCCAGCGGAATCCAACTTGTCGATCTCGATGGCGACGGCGATCAGGACGTGCTGTATGCCAATGGCGACACCTTCGATAGCAGTCTGATCAAGCCCTATCACGGCATCCAATGGCTGGAGAACACGGGATCTTTTCCATTCGTGCTGCACCGGCTCACATCCATGCCTGGAGTTCACCGGGCCTTGGCAGGCGACCTCGACGGCGACGGCGATCTCGATCTCGTGGCCGCCTCGCTATTGCCGGCGACGACACGCAACGAACCGAGTCGCGGTCAATTGGACTCGCTGATTTGGTTGGAACAGCGTCAGCCGGGGCAGTTCCTGCGACATGTCCTCGAAACAGGCAACTGCGTCCATGCGGCGATTGAACTGGCCGACTTCGACAACGACGGAGACCTGGATATCGCCACCGGTTGGTTCATGGATCGCAAGGCCGCCACTCAGAGTGCCGTGACTATCTGGTGGAATGAGTTGCGATAGCCCCGGAATCTATCGGTTGCCGTTCGCCTGATTTCCCTTTCCGCTCAACCACAGTTCAACATAGCCAGGCTTAGCCTCGTTGGGACGCGGCTTCTCCCACAGACCGATGCCCAGCGCGACATCGGGTTTTCCGTCGCCGTCAAAATCGCCTGTGGTCAGGGTTGGGTAGCGGCCCGGACCACGTTCCCAAACGTGAAACTCAAATTGTCCCGGCGCGGTTTGTTCGAGCCAGACCAGCGCGGGAGGCAGCGAACTCTGTTGTTTGACGGCTTGCTGCGCGGCCCCTTCGGGAACCAGCGTGCAGGCCACGATGTCGAGGTCGCCATCACCGTCGAGATCGGCCGCCTCGGCCCGGTGGACTCCGGGGAGTTCCGCCAGCGTGTGTGGCTCGAACTTCAGATCGCCGACGTTCTCCAACCAAGTGATGCTGTGGTACGGCTTGAGCGTCGGCCCATCCATCATGTCTCCGTTGGTGAGCAGCACATCGAGACGGCCGTCACCATTCAAGTCGAGCAACTGAAACCCAGAGTAGCCCCAGACCGGATGCGGCGCGCGAAAAAGTTCGCGAGGCAGGAACGAACCGTCCGGCTGATTGAGGTACACGAAGAGCGCTTCGTGCTCTTGAGCCAGCAGTGCGATGACATCCGGACGGTGATTGCCATCCAGGTCGGCGATTTCGATTTGCACGGCCCCGTGTCGTTCGTCGAGCGTACGCTGCTCGAATTTCGGCACGGTGGTTTTGACTGATCGCCGCGTGGTGTTTTCGAGCAACAGCACACGCCCAGTCGTGCGCCATCCGAATTCGGCGACCGCGATGTCCAAGTCGCCGTCCGCATCGAAGTCGAACGATTTGACATCGGCGACACGTCCGAGATAGTCGCAGAGGACGACACGCTCCCATTGGCGATTCTTGGGACGCAGCCAATCCACCGAACCGAGATTGTGATCCATCGCCGCGAACGAGCCGAGATTCGCGACCAGAAGATCCAAGTCGCCGTCGCCGTTCAGATCGATAGGCTCCAGCCGGCACGAGTGCGGTACTTGATCGCAGACGATTCGTGATTCCGGATCACCGGCCAGCGAAGTGATCTCACTGACCCTGCCGCGGCGCATGTCGCAGGTCAGCAGACGCCGCTCGCCTGAGGGCGAGGTCAACAATTGGATTTGCGAGACAAAGGGTGCCTCGTCCGGCTGCGGGGAGCGCAGCGTGACGCGGCGTAATTGTGGTGGCTGTTCTGGCAGAACGGCTCGATCGGTCAACTGCAACGACTCAGGAGCCCGTTCGCGAAACCACTCCACGATGGCCTTCGTATCGAGGCGTTGTGGGGCGATGACTTTGCCATACCCGGTCATCGGGACCATTCCCGCCACCGCTTTTTCCCAGTCCTCTTTGGCAAGCGTGCCAGGCTCCGCAAACAGATGGCACTGCTGGCACATTTTTTTGAGCAATGCTTCGTCGGCAGGCGTCTTGATCGCCATGAGCTTTGCCGGATCGAAAGTCGTGACGACCGGGCGATCCTTCGATGAAGACGAATCGCAACCACACAGACAGAGGACGGCACAATAACTTCCGAGAAGCCCACCGACTTTGCGTGCGGATGTCAGACGAAGAGCGGCGTAAAACCATCGACTCATACGATTCCTTCGAGTCAGGTCATTCAGGAACTGGATCAAGTCCTTCGCGAATCAACCACCGCCGGTCCATCGTCAACACTGGCAACTGCTGAACTTGCCCCGAAGGCCAAACAATTTCAACGGACGGAATCGATTCAGCGTTTCCCAGTCCGAAGAGCAATCGCGGATCAATCGTGGACGCGAAGCTGGTCCCTCCTTTGACCTGTCGGACTTGAGTCTTGGTACCGCTCGTCAATTTCACGACGGCACCGATCGGCAAGCGCGGACTCTGGAGTCCAATCAGCCGCAGCGACAGCCAGTGATGCGACGTCTTGGTCGTGTTCCTCAGCAACGCGACCGGCTGATTCAGCCGCGAGATCACCAGGTCCACGTCCCCGTCACCATCCAAGTCACCCGCCGCTGATCCTCGGCCCTCGTGACCTTCTCGAAAATACGGGCCGGCCTCCGCGGCCACATTCACCAATCGTTTGCCGTTTTGATTATCAAACAGCAACGGCGTTTGCCGGATCGGCGCGTTTTCTGGAAACCGAATGACGTGGCCATTTGAGACGAACAGATCCTCGTCACCGTCCAGGTCAAGATCGGCGAACGCGGTGCCCCAACCCACATACAATGCTCCCACGGCGAGGACTCCCGTTCCCTGGCTGACATGCTGAAAAAAGCCATTTCCGTCGTTGCGATACAGGGCATTGCTCTCCCGCTCAAAGTTCACCACCCACAAATCCGGCAGGCCGTCCAAATTGAAATCGCCGACATCGACTCCCATGCTCCCGTCGGGACTTCCCGTTTGGCTCAGGGCCGTCCCGCTGATCAACCCCACCTCTTCAAATTTCCCAGTGCCGTCATTCCGATAGAGAAAATTCGCAACGGTGTCATTGCCCACATACACATCGACGTCGCCATCGAGGTCCAGGTCGGCGGTCAGCACTCCCAAACCCTTGCCGCCGGGCACCAGTCCGCATTCTTGCGTGACGTCACGAAACGATCCGTCGCCCGTGTTGAAGTACATCGTGTGAGGCAACCCGAGGAACTCACGTGGCGGACACGATTCGCGAGTCCCCGGTTTGGGGCCGGGACAAAACGGATGCTTTTGAAACGACCAATCGGCATAGTGAGCCACATAAACATCCAAGGTTCCGTCCTTGTTGAAGTCGCCCCAGGCTGCGGAGCTACTCCACATCGAATCGGTCAGGCCAAACGACTTTGCGACTTCCTCAAACGTGCCGTCGCCGCGGTTGTGCAGCAGCAAGAGTCCTCCATACCCGGTCATCAGAACATCGCAGAAACCGTCGTTGTCAAAGTCGGCCGCCGCAGCTCCGTGACTGTAAAATGTCTGGATGGCTGCCCCCGCTTCCAAAGTGACTTCGGTGAAATGCCAATCGCCATCATTCCGATAGATCGCATGGGGCCAGCCGACGACATCGCGCACGTTCCCCCGCTTCTCGCTGTAGTGCCCGCCACCAGGAAGGCACAAATCCAGATCGCCGTCGTTGTCGAAATCGAAGAGCCCGACGCCGCCGCCGAGCGACTCCAAAATGGCGACCTCCCCCGCCTCGTTCCCGTTGCGATACGTGAACTTCACCCCCGAACGCTCCGTGACATTCTCAAATCCAATGATCGTTGATACCGATGGGGGACTTCCAACAGATGACTTGCCAAGATTGATGGAACTGCTTTCCGGCGGAGTACTCGGAGACGACCCACTCGAACATCCGAGGGCCGCCAAAAGCAGCCAGGATCCGCATCGAAAGTTCGCCAACCTAAGTCCCTGAGTCACTTGACCGAACTTGAACGGTGATGCTTCGATGTTGGCCAAGAATCGACGTGGTGAAAGCGACGCTAGGGGGAAATGGAATCTGCTCATCGACGTGGCTTTCAATTCAAAACTTTGAAGCCAGTCCCGCGAGATGGCTTCAGATTCGCTCACTCAGACGAGTAATGTTCGCACAAAGCAGCTAGCAGGCCAATTGCCTGACCTCTGCTCCAACGGCCCCAGTGCCAAGACGATCCACTTTGCACAGCTACGTAAAACCTGAAGCGCAAGCGAGCGCAGAATAACCCAAGTCTGATTGAATTCCGATGCGCCTTCACCGCCGATCGATGATTGTGTTTTTCGTCTTGCTGGTAGTCTTCATCGTTGCTGGCGTTTGGGACTACTCATTCTCGGATCGGCGATCGAATCGCGAATTCGAACTCGGCTGGGCGGCATTAACGGAAGGAAGACTCTCGGAAGTCACTATTCGGATAGGCCGCTTGCGACAACACCCAGAGTTTGCCGACCACATTCGCGTACTTCGCGCCGGCATGCTTGTCCGAACTGGCAATCCAAACGGCGGGCTGGAGATACTGGAAAAAACTACCGCCGATGATCAGCTCCTCGAACGCAAACTGCTGCTGACATGCGAAGCTCTTTATCAACTCAAGCGGTTTGCCGATGCGGCGGTGGTTGCAATGAAGGTGCTAGAACTGCCTAGCCACGGCAGTCAGGCTCATCGTTGGCTGGGTGCAATCTATTACGATCTGGGCTCGATGAATCAAGCCGAAGTCCATCTGCGAAAACTCGCCGCATTGGAACCCCAAGACTATTCTCCGTTCCACCTGCTCGGACAGGTTCACAATGATTTTGAACGATTTTCGGAAGCGATCGAAGACTATCGCCAAGCTTTGAAGCGGAACCCCCCGGTCGAAATCATTCCAAAGTTACGTCTCGGACTGGCAACGGCCCAGGCAAAGTCCAATGATTTCCACGCTGCATTGGCGACACTCGAATCCAATCACCTAGGAAACGATATCGAGTCGCAGGCGTTATTGGCGGAATGCTTGTGGAGCGTCGGCCGAAAGCCTGACTCTCAAAGGCTATTGGAAAGAATTCAGGCAATTGATCCGGACAATACCGCAGTTTTATGGTTGGAGGCTCGCTTTGCCTTGGAGGAGGGGCAGACAGCAAACGCGATTTCAGCGCTGTTGAAAATCGTTGCCACTGATCCGTATCACGATGTCGCATTAATGGAATTGGCCGCGTCGCATCGCCGGCTGGGAAACTCCGCCGAGGCGGATCGTTATCTTGCTCGACGCCAGGCCGCTCGCGAGCTATTCGAGAAAATGGTGAACCTCAACACTCGCGCCATCCGAGAACCGCTAAATGCCGACGTGAGAGAGGAGTTGGCAGATGTCTGCGAAAACCTAGGAAAGCCCGATCTGGCGACCGTTTGGCGAGATGCGGCGAAAGCCCTGCGTCCGATGCGGTCTCGAAATGAGTAATCGCCAAGAGTTCAAATTCAGGCAATGAGTCACATCGGAGAGACGGTGTCTATGAAGCGATCGCGCAAGATCATCTTCCTCACGCTGACGGCGGTTTTTCTGGGCCTCGGCATCGTGAACTTCGACGACTGGCGTGTCTCACGACAGTTGGCGATCGCTCGTTCTGCACTCCAAGCACGAGATCCCAACAAAGCCATGAGCGCTCTGCTCGAAGCCGTGCGTCTCAATCCCAGTCATGGCGAGGTCCATCTTGTCATGGCTCGCGCCTACCGTCGCCAGGGAGAACTAAATAATGTCCGGCAGGCCCTGGAAAAGGCCGCTCGCTGTGGGATCGCTCTGAATCGCATCCGCCGAGAAGAGTGGTTGGCAATGGCGCAAGCGGGACAAATGAGAGAAGCCGCTCCGCACCTCCGAGAACTCCTCGTTGACCCCGGCGACGATGGGCCGGAGATCTGCGAAGCGTTCGTCAACGGCTATTTTCTGACCTATCAGTTGGGTGACGCCTTTCGCATCCTCGACGCTTGGGAGAAGGATTTTCCTCAGGATCCACAACCGCTCGTCTTTCGTGCCGCATTCAGTGCAAAAACCGATTCTTGGGCGGCTGCCGCGGGCTACCTACGCCAGGCGATTCCAATGGCACCTCAGCGAGACGACATCCAGCGCGAATTGGCAAACGCCTTGCTGAATCTGCGAGAAACTGCGGAGGCCGCGAAACTTCTCCAGCAACTCCTCAAAACGTACCCCCAGGATCCCGACCTCTTGGTCGGCTGGGTGCAGATCCTTCTGGAACGCGGCCAGATCGACGAGGCTCGGTCAATTCTCAAACGGGTTTTGCAGTCACATCCCCAGAATTTCGTGGCACTCCGGACGCTCGGCCAACTTGAATTAACGGACGGAAACTTCGCAGAAGCGACTCCGTCTCTGGAAATGGCCGTGACGCTGAAAAGCTACGACACAGAGGCACGGTACGCTCTCGGAACTGCGTTCCAGAAATTGCAACGTCCGTCGGAAGCTCGAGAACAGTTTGATTTTGTCGCAAAAACCCAAGAAGCTCTTCAGCGGGTCGATCAACTGATCAACCGCGTCCGCTTGAAGAATGACGATCTTGGGGCTCGATTCGAGATTTCAGAACTGCTTCGGGACTTTGGCGAGCCGAGAGAACGCTTCCTTTGGCTACGCAGTATTGTGGCCTTAGATTCCCACCATCGGGCGGCTCACCTGGAACTTGCCAAATGCTACGCCGAGTTTGGAAATGCCGAAGAATCCGTCAAACACAGCCAACTCGCCCAACCAAACTCCAGTGACGGTCGATGACCGTTGAGCACGATTCCCCAAAAACTGGAAATGCGAACCGAAATTCATGTTGGCTTAAGGTTCCCCACTTAGAATCTGAATTTGTTTGAGACAAACAGTGGACTTTTCGTAGCTTACATGATTCAATATCTGCTGCTCGTCGATGATTTTTGTCGATACCGCGTTCAGTTCTCGGTAGTTCAAGTCTGATTGTTCTCAATTCTGGCTGTCAGCCAATTTACCTCATCTTGAAACGGGAGAAATCATGGCACGATCTTGGAGGCGTCTACGCGGATTTACGCTGATCGAACTCCTGGTAGTTATCGCAATCATTGCAGTCTTGATCGCACTGCTTCTGCCGGCCGTTCAGCAGGCACGTGAGGCCGCGCGTCGATCAACATGCAAGAACAACCTCAAACAACTGGGGTTGGCCGTTCACAATTACATTGATGGTGCCAAAATGTTGCCGTCGGGGTTTAATGCGACCTGGAGTGCCCCCAACTACAAGGGGAACCAGTTTGTGTATTTGCTCCCCTATATGGATCAGGGTCCGCTGTACAAGTCGTTGGACTTCAATAATCTCGCCGGAATCGACTGGTGGCGGGTTCCCAAGAGTAGTTTGGCGCCGGGAACAGGGGGAAATGCTGGATTTGACAATGACGGTGGCCCTTGGGTCGCCAGGAAACAGATGTCGGCTTTGCGTTGTCCTTCGTACAGTGAAACCACGGTGGGTGGTTGGGATATGGCCAACTCAAACTATGCATTTTCGATGGGGGCGCAGCAGATGGATTCCCCGCATGGGGCGTGTCAAACAACACAATTCTCTTGGTATCCAGGTGGGTTTCTCGGCGATGGTCCGTGGGGTCACGGAAATGCGCTTCGCGGTGACTGGGTCTCGGGAGTCGTCAGTCGGCAAGGGTGGGGTGCAAAAATCGCGGAAATTTCGGATGGTTTATCGTCCACGATCATGATCGGTGAAACTCTTCCGGCTTGCTCCGATCATAATCGGGATTATGGCTGGTCGACGCCCAACAGTGTTTGGTTTGCGACCAATGCTCCGATTAACTATCCAACGTGCCCAGGAGACGCTGCCAAATTTCCTTCCGACCCGCCTCAATGCCATGACCCCAACAATTGGACTTTGTCGATGGGTTACAAGTCTAAGCATAGGGGGGGCGCGCATTTTCTGATGTCGGACGGTGCCGTGCGGATGATCAATGACACTGTTACGTACCGGACGTATCAACAGCTCGGCAGTCGCCGTGATGGAAAAATCATAACAAATTTCTAAAGCCACGCCGGGCCGCGTTGTTGGCTTTGGAATCTATACGCTGCGCGGTTAGCGGTTCTTTTAGATGCTTGGCGTGCAAGTTGTGAAATTTTATTGACGTTGTGCGGCTTGCTGCTAAATGATGGACTTGGCGGGCTCAGCGAAACTTGTGTCGGGTGTTGCTCGGCGGCACAGCGACTTTTGATTTGGTTTTGCATCTGCTAATCATAGATTTTGAGTACTCATTAGGAGAGAACATGCGACTTCATCCCTCTGCCGTGTTACTCAGTTGCTCAATTGTGGTTTTAGGTTCGATCTTCGGTTGCTCCGGTTCGGATCGGCCTCGAATGGTTCCTGTTTCTGGAATTGTGACCTACAACGGAAAACCAGTTGAGGGGGCTGTTATTACTTTTTCGTCTCCAGACTCATCGAGACCCGCAGGCGGAAAGACCGATGTCGAAGGTAGGTATAAATTGTATACATTCGAGGAATTCGACGGGGCGGTTTTGGGGCAGCATGAAGTTACCATCAGCAAGCCTGATCCTTCCCAGAAGGGTTCCTCAGAGATTAAGGAGGTCGAAGTCGGCGGCTCGACAGGTGGCTCAGATGCTCCGTCCGGAGCCGGTGCGTTTAAAGCTAAGTCCACTATGCCGACGCAAATTTCGCCACCAGGTCCAGGAACGAAGCTTTCTTCGGTGAATTCTTCGGTGAATTCTCTGTTGCCAGTAAAATACGCCGTTGCGAAGACGTCCGGTTTGACCGCCAAGGTCGAAGCAGGTAAGGAGAACAAGTTTGACTTTTCTCTAACTGACGAATGACAAAGATTTGCGACGCTTAAATTTTGTGCGGTATCGGTGGTATTGTCGATGCGTGAACTTGTGTCATTGTGGAATGGCTGGGCATTAACGAGTGTGGCCGCGAATTTCTCGACGACGAATGCGCTGTTTGATTGGGCTGTGCGTAACAATCGGTACGGTACTGGTTGGTTACTGGGTTTGGTATTCCCGCCCACAGCAACGTTTTTTTCGTGCGCTTGCGGCCATCGAAAGACGCGATTTTCGAAAGGCTGAAGTTGAGCTATCGCGATTCAGGGCTGAGGAGGACTGCGAAAAGTATTTTGATTTTCTAATGGGAGCGATGTTGCTTCGGCATGACAGGCACGAGGCTGCGATTCGCTATTTTTCGCGGACGCAGCCTGAAGGGAAAATGCGTGAGGTGGTATTGTTGTGGACTGGCGAGTGTCTGTATCGAATGGGGCGACTCGTTGAGGCTCAATGGGCTCTGTCACAGATGACAGAAGAGTTTCCAAAGAATTATTTAGGTCATCGCTGGCTGGGTATAGTTTACTACGACTTAGGGATGACCAATGCCGCAGCCTCCGAGCTTCGCCGCGCGTTGGAGCTAAATCCGGCTGATTTCCGCCCGCATGCTCTCTTAGCGGTGCTGCACTACGACGTGGGGCAGTACGCAGCAGCCGTTTCGCACTATCGTGCATTGTCAGCGGAGCGTCCCAACTCCGATGCGAGTTCGAATATGGCAATCGCACTGATCCAGCTCCACGAGTACAGGGAGGCGTTGGATGTCTTGGAGGCCCTGCCAGCCGGTGTTGATGAATTGATTTTGCAAGCCGAGTGCCACCTCGAGATGGGTGCCCCAGATCGCGCCGCCGAAATGCTAGAGAAAGCCCGTGCAATCGGCCCAAAATCTCGACCAGTTCTCATCTTCACCGCGCAAAGACTGCTCGACGCGAATAAACCCGCTGAAGCTGCGCCATTGTTGAAACAGGCAGTAGATCAGGATCCGCACGACTTTAGATCGCGTTATAAATTGGCGATGACCTACCGTGATTTAGGAGCCCTAGACGATTACTCGCGCGAAATGAGTAGGAGTGAGGAGTCGCGAAAACTGCATGATCGTTACAGCGAACTTACTCAAAAGCTACGAAAACAACCCAACGATGCAGAAATTCGATACGAATTGAGCGTGGTCGCCGGTGAACTCGGATTTGGCGAGATCGCGGCACTTTGGAGGCGGGGAGCGGATGCCTTTCGTCCTCTGCCTTGAACTTTGCAGCATTGAGTTGTTCACAGTGTAGAACGTCAGTATTTCTATGGCGTTCCGTTTCTCGTTAGTTCTCTCGCCGATGATTTGGTGGTCCGACGTAAGTGCAAAACGCGATTCGGCAGGTGCGCGGTCCTGGAAATTAACGGCACAGTGACGGTTCGGGCATACGGCGAGGGGCGATTTCAAAATGCAACCGCCTGAACACTCCGGGGTTTCAGGCGAAAAATGGGACCATGAGTCGAGTACGCTGAGGAAATGATGCGATTGGGAGATGTCACGAAAGCTCCTTGAACAAAACGTGGAGCTAAGTCGCCAGGCAAGTCAAGATCACAGCGACAGTTAAGCTCTGGGGATTGGCTCTACGGCTTGGAAAACGTGAAATTACTCGACCTTGGAAACGTGCCGCTGATGCGTTCCTTCGGATCGCACTTATTAGGTAAGTGATGAATCGAAGTTTGTGAACGATTGAGGCATTGCGATGTTTTACCCTGCGATTGCATTGCTACTTTCGATCGTGATTGTTGTTCTCGGATGCGCTCCTCCCGATAGGGATTCGGCATCTTCCCGAAGTCCCATCGATGGGTCTCCGCAAGAACAAACGGCATGTCAACCGAAGTCGCTTTCTACCGCTCTGATCGAATCAGACGGAAACTCGTCCACACATGGATGGTTTGAGGAAATCCGAGGGGAAAAGCAGCTCGACTTTACCTATCGAAGCGGAAGACACAGCGGCTGCTACTACATTTTGGAAGGAATGGGTGGCGGGTTGGCTATGATCGATTTCGACGCGGATGGTGATCTTGATCTGTTCTTCACGGGAGGAGGATCGATCAGCGCCACTCCCAACGGCATTCAGGGGCTTCCCAATGCGTTGTTTCGAAACGATGGGAATTGGCAATTCTTGAATGTGACGGAGAAGTCCGGTCTATCTCAGCCAGGCGATTATTCGCACGGTTGTGCTGTCGTGGATTTCAACCAGGATGGTTCTCCGGACCTCGTGGTGTGTGGCTACGGGGGTTGCCGATTGTACGTCAACCTGCAAGACGCAACATTTCGTGAGGTGACTCATGCCGCTCACCTGCAATCAGATGGCTGGAACATTGCGGCTGCGTCGGGAGATTTCGACCAGGATGGCTGGCCCGATCTGTTGATTGTTCGTTATTTGAACTGGAGCCCTAACATTGATCGCAGGTGGCACAACGACTTGGGACAGCGTGAAGTCGCGGGCCCCACGTTTTACGACGGGGTCCAGAGCAAGCTGCTGCGAAATCAAGGCGACGGAACGTTTGAAGACATCACCCACTCCGCCGGATTGCGCGAAGTTGGCAAGGGACTAGGAGCCGTCATCGCGGATCTCAATCGCGATGGCTGGCTCGACATTTACGTGGCCAATGACGAGATGGCCAATCATCTGTATTTGGGTCGCGATGAGTTTCCCTTTCAAGAGGTTGGCATTGAAGCTGGCGTGGCAACTGACGAACTTGGGAATCCGGAAGGCAGTATGGGCCTGGATGTCGGGGACTATGATGGCGACGGAAAGTTGGATCTGTGGGTCACCAATTTCCGTGGCGAAGATAATGGACTGTACCGAAATCTTGGCGACGGATCTTTCTTGCGAACCACCGCTGCGATGGGCTTGGCAGGCGTGTCACGTCCGTTTGTTGGCTGGTCGACCGCATTAGCCGACTTCGATAGCGATGGGTGGCTCGATATTTTTGTGGCAAACGGACATGTGTCCTATCACGATCCGCAAGCGGCCCTCCAACAGCCGGCACAACTCTTTCGAAATGTCATGGGGAAGCGATTCCAAAATGTTTCTTTTCAGGGTGGCAGCTACTTTCGTGGTCAACATATCGGGAGGGGGGCGGCCGTCGGTGACTTGGACAATGACGGAGCCTTGGACATCGTTGTGTCGCATTTGGATGAACCAGTCAGTTTGCTCAAAAACCGCCAACCACCGAAGGACTTTGTTCGCGTGAGCCTACGAGCGACTGGTGGCGATCGCGACGCGATTGGAGCGTTAGCAGTGATGACATCGGCCGGACGTCGAGTGACGAGGTGTGTGCGCAGCGGAGCTGGCTATGGATCGCACTCTGATCAGCGAATCATTTTTCCGGTCGGCGCAGCAGATCCGCTGGAGGTGACCGTCTCCTGGCCCGGTCGCAAGACCGAGGTTTTTCGAGACCTCAAGACAGGCGTGACGTCAGTTCTCGTTGAGGGAGAAGGGCAGCAAGTCGATGGAACCGCGTCTCGATAGAAATCAACCAAACTCCGGCAGGTCGCGACTCTTCGTGGCCTGCGGTGTTCTGGCGCTTTCCGCCGCAACGGTCGGCGTGTTCTTATGGCGGCCCTGGCTTCCTGCTTGGGAGCGTTCCTATGAACAGGCTCAACTTCTGGCAGACAGCAATCCGCGCGAGGCCGAGCGTCTCTTACAACAGTCGATCAACGAGGCTGGCGGCCGGTTCGGAAATGCTCAGCTCGCACTCTGCCGCCTGAGGGGCCGGCAGAATCGCTGGAAAGAGGCCGCGGTACTGCTTGCGGATATCAATCTCAAGGACTGCCAATCCCAATCCTTGGACCGTGTTGGACGCGAGGCATTTGCCTCCCAGAAGTGGGTCGTGGCTCAACCGGTCCTGGCCGAGCTATTGCATCGAGAATCTTCCGATAAGCGCGAGTTACTGGTGCTGCTCAAAGAGGTTTACGGACAACTCGGTCGGTTTGGTGAAATGCGAGAGTGTGTTCAACAATTGACGCAACTCGATCCGAGCGATCCCAAAGTTTGGTGGGCCTTGGCGCAGACGTCCGAACAAATGGGACTCAACCTCGATGCGATCGCTGCGTATCGGAATGTCCTCAAGCAGGACATCCCACAAGACGCCAGCATTCTTGTGATTCAAAAACTATTGGACCTGTTGGTGGAATCAGGAGACGTCGTAGCGGCTCGAAACGAACTCAATCATTTGATTGCTCTTCATGGCCGTCAACTGGAATGCAGTTTGACCGAGGCGGAGCTTTTCCGTTTGGAAGGGCGATCTCAGGAGGCACTGACGTCGATTGAGCAATATGTCGCGGATGGAGGAAAATCGCTGCGTGCGCTGATGATTCGGGGCCTGCTGCGACTTGAGTCAGGTGATGCGGAACTGGCCGCCAAGGATTTTGAAAATGTCACGCAACGAGACCCGACCTATGAATCAGCTCACTTCAAGTTGGCGGAGACCTATCGGCGTCTTGGACGACTCGAACTTGCTCAGAAGCATCAAGCTGAGTACGAACGAATCCAAGGAATTCGGTTTGAGGCGGAAGAATTGAAAAAAAGCCAACGGATCCGCTTGACGAGCGATGCCGATCGGGAACGCTTGCCGAATTTGCAAGACAGTCCTGACTCGCATTCCAAGAAATAGCCGGGCGTCGTTATCCCACGCGTGCTTTCGCGGAACGCAAGACGACTCTCGGACTTGATGCACTACACGCGAGCCGCCGTACGGATCAGCAGCTTCAACTGGCGTGACCGCGGGCATTCCAAACGATTAAGAGCGCCATCACGGCCAGCGCCGCGAGCGCAAGCAGAAGACTGGTGTGACTTCCGGCGGAAGCAGTGTGGGCGGAGTTCGCCAGAGTTGGCTTTGAGACATGTGATGCGTGGCCGGAGGGGATCGCGATCAAGGTGGGCTCGGAGTCGGATGTGGAATCGCTCGGGGCGTCCGGCGCAGGGTCAGAGGTCTCGCCAAAGAGTCGATCTTCCCAGTTCATCTCGCAGAGCAAATCGAAGCCGGGATTTTGTTGTTTGACCTGACACGAGCAGGCACCGCACAGATACCGAGTCAGGTCGCTGATGGAATCGGAATCGACTTCACGGGCGGAGAACACCTTCAACACTCGACCGCGACCGAAGACCGGAGCGAGATACGAGTCGCTGGCGAGCGGCGCTTTCGCGAAGCCTCCGTGCAACAGCTTGACGAGGGCTTGCTCGGCGAGTGAGTCCGCGGAGAGTTCAACGACGGAGAATTTCAGGTGCAGCGGAATTCTGGCACGCAACTCCGAGCCGGGTTGGCCGACGCCAGGAGGTAGCTCGATTTGGTCGGCAAGGTTTTCGAGTGCTGCATCCAACGCCGCTTTCGCGCGGGCGGCTTGCTGTGTGTCGGTGCCTCGCACGAGCAGCCAGACGACGGCGTCCCCTTGCAGCAAGCGCTGCGCGACGTCGCGACGTGCGGGTGACGTCGCCAAGGTGTCTAAGAACGGATCGCTCAATCGTCCTTGCCACACGATGGATTGCCCGGTGACTTTTCGTGGCGTGCGCACGACGACCGTCGGCAGCGGGGCGTCCTTCAGCGACTGCCACAATTCGAGCAAATCGGCCGGCACGCGGTCGTCCAAATCGCAGCGCACGACTTCCAGATTCGCCTTGCCGCCATTGTGAACAGCCCAGTCTTCCAGTTGATTCAGGCGTTTCGAATCCGCTTCATTCAAAGTTCCGCGAAAGAAGACGGAGACTTCAAACAGGTCAGGAGACCAACGCTCCAGCGCAAATCGAAACACCGGGATCGAGCACGCGGGCAGCGATTGCACCGACGCCAAGAACGCCAGCAGAGTCAGAGCGAAGAGACGCAGCGACATGATTCACGACCAAGGTGGACGGGCAAAGGTAGCCACGTTCGCCAGAACGTGGGTGGGTCAACGGTAACCCCACGTTCTGGCGAACGTGGCTACAAACCTATTGCCCAAGGCACAGCACTTTGCCGTCGATGGTGGCGACGAAGATGCGGCCGTAGGCGGTTGACATGCCGTCCCAGACGGGCGTGCTTTTGAATTGAACGTTGCTGACGGCTCGGCCGTCTTTCAGCGAGACGGCGAACAACTGGAAGCCGAGTTTGCCTTCCAGCGCGTCGTCTTGTTTTTGAAGCTGGGCATGGATCGCCGGGTCTTTCGCGGCGAGGCGTTCGAAGGCGTATTCCTCGTCGAGAAAGTCCGGCGGCCCGGCGTACAGCAGCGAATCTTTGCCGAGCACCATGCTCCGGCAAAACACCGGACTGAACTGAGTCCATTGATGTTCGAAGTGCAGGCTGGGCGGTTTCGCGTTTCCGCCAGCCGCCGCGGCCAGCTTCGGGAACAGCACGCAGGTGCCGATGCGACCTTGGCCAGTCGGTTGGCCGTTGAGATCGCCGTCGTTCTTGTGTCCCGAATCATCTCGCGCTGAACCGTTATCGAACGTCAGTGCGACCTGAGCTTCAGCCGACAGACGCCGGGACTTTTCGGGATCGTCGTGCGCTTCCGTGATTTCGGCGGCGGTCAGTTCGCGATGGAAGATGCGCACTTCGTCAACGGCTCCGACCAAGGGCGACGGGCTTTTGTAATCCCCTACTGAGCCGCCGTTGTCGCCGCCGATCTCCAGAGGCTGCGCCGGGTTGGTCGCAATCAATGCTTTGCTTTCGGACTTCGCTTGCAGCTTGCCGTTCACGTACAGCTTCAGCGACTTGTCCGCGCCGAGCACTCCGGCCAGATGACACCAGCCGTTCGGCAGCCGAATGTCGGCCGTCGCCGTCGCGAGTTCATTGGCGGCTCGAACGTGGAACGACGGCTTGCGGCCTTCAATCGTTAAGGCGTATCCGTTGGTCGGACCACCATGCGCCACGACGACTCCGGCCGGAGCGTCCGCCTTCACCCAGGCTTCGACCGTCAACGCCTTCTTGGCGGGATCGAGCGAATCTGTCTTCTCGAACGAGACAGTGAAGGCATCTCCCGCAGCGCGTTTGCCTTTCGCACCCGGCTTGGCACCGGCTGTTGCGACCGGCGCGTCACCAGCGGCATCGCGACTGGCGGAGAAGAGTTGATGTTCGAGCGTCGTGGTCCAGCGGTAGTACTGTGGCTGGCGTGCGTAGCCGAAGACGTCTTTGTCATTGAAGACCATGATGCGGCCCGAGGGCGTGTACTTGCCGGCCTGATAGTAGCCGTTGTGTCCTCCCGCAAAACTCTTGCCGTAGACCCAATACGAACGGTGGAACCAACTGTCGTCGAGGTAGCCCATCGGTGCGAACAGATGCCGGCCGGGGCCTTTTTGATTTCCCCCTTGTTCCTCCGCGTTGCCGGAGATCGGGCCGATGTCGATGCGTTGTCCCTGTGCATCAAACTTTTGAGACCGCAGATAAATGAACTCGTCGTCGGATGAGAGAAGGTCGTTCAAGCCCACGGGCATCTGCAAGGTCTTCAGTCGAACTTGAATGTCCTCGCCGGTGACCGGATCGCGATCGTCCATCACGGTCTCCGACAACTTCGCGCCGGTGCGCGGATCGAGCCGCATGTAGCGCATGCCTTGATCGAGGAAGCTCGATCGTCCGCAGACGAACGTCGCGATGTCCTTCTCGACCAGCACCGAGCCATGCACGGGCCAGACCGATTCAATCTGCTCGAACGAACCCAAGCGGCGATCGACCGGAGCCGCTCGATAGCGCCACGCCAGCGCGCCGTCGGATGCGCGCAGGCAATACACCCAGCCGTCTACCGAGCCGAACAGCAGCCGGCCTTTCCAATACGTCGGCGGCGAATCGACACGCCCGCCGGCCGTGAATGTCCAACGCGATTTTCCATTGGCCACGTCGAGGGCATGCACCGTGTGTTGATCAATCTGCGCGACGAACACCAGCCGTTCGGCAATCGTGAGGGCGGACAAGCGACCCGGCAGCTTGATCTCCCAAGCCATGCTCAAGTCTTCGCGCAGCTCCTGTCCCGACGAGCCGCTGCGGGCGTTGTCGTGCCGATACGCCGGCCATTCCTCGACGGTCGCGTCACGCTCTTTGATCGAATCGAACGCCGGACCTTTCTCCAAGCGATCCGCTTCGGAAATTTCCTTCGGCACCTTGACCGACTTCAGAGGCGGAGCCAGCGCGTTCAACCCATACAGCTTCGCTTCCGGGTAACAGGCGCAATCATGCGGCGGCGCGTACAACAGACCGTTGCACGGCATGACTCCATACAAGCAGCCGCCGCGCACCCAGTGGTTGATGTCCCAATGCTCGGCCTTGAAATCGACCAACTCGATCCCCGTTCGCGACGGAATCAGAAAGCGATCGGTCGCCTTGGCGATGTAGCACCGATGATGGAACCAATACGTGTCGATGTCGGGACCGAACTTCGATTTCACATCGCCAGTCTTCGGATCGCGTCCCGTGAAGATGCCCGAATCGCGTCCGCTGGTCGTCGGAGCGACCCACACCAACCCGCCGGTGCAGATCAAATCCTGCGGCGATTGATAGCCGGACGGAGCGTGTTCCGATTCCCACAACAGCTTGCCGTCGGCCAACGAGAACGACTGCATTCGTCCGTCGCCGCCAGCGTGCAAGACGACTTCGCCGTGCATGACCAACCGCGGCGCGAAGTGGAACGGCAACGCCTTGCGGCGCGCTGTCGGCTCGCTGGCCCATTGCTTCTCGCCGGTCGCACGATCGAGGCTCACGATTTCTTTGCCGTTGGAATAGACCAACCGCTGATCGTTCACGGCCATCGTCAGCGGCACGATCGTCCCTTCGATCTTCCACAGTCGCTTGCCGGTCGCGGCGTCGTGAGCGTGAATCTCGCGCGGGCCTTCGTTCCAGGTGTACTCGCCAGCGACGCGGCCTTGATCGCCGGTGTTGAGCTTCGGCGCGAACTCGTCCAACTCGGACTCCTTCGCATTAACCAGAGTGAAGAGGACGCCGTTGCTCAGCACGATCTCTTCTGTGCCTTTGGTCGATTCGTAGATCAACTCCGTCTTGCCCGTCGCAGCATCGAGCCGGCTGACCGGGTCTTTGATCCCCATCGTGACATAGACGTGTTCGTCATCCGCGACCAGCCGCCGAGCCAACTGCGTCGGTCCGCTCTTGAGCGGCCACATTTGATTGTGCCACTTGGCGATCGTCCGCTTCCACAGGATCGTGCCGTTGAAGCCGTCGCGCGAGATGAGATTCCACTTCGACGGAAGCTGGATCGAGACGCGCGAGCCTTCATCCATGATGTAAGTCATGCGTCCCTTGGCCGAGACCAACGCACTCATGCTCGCCATGCGATCGTGATGCCGCGACCAACGGGGCGACCCGACCCACTGCAACCGCTCCGGTGGTTCGACCACGCTATCGTGAGCGACCGGGTTGCCCGTCGAGTCGTGAAAGTAGTGCGTCCAATCGTCAATCTCTTTCGGCCACGGCTTGACGACCTTGGTCCATTCGCCGTTCTGCTTGAGATAACCGACACCATTCGGACAGAGCACGCGCAACACTTCGTCCGTCGAGACTCCCAGCGACTCTTCCGCGACCACCAGGTTCACGAAGTTGTCGATGTAAGGCAGCGAAGTTCCACTGAGCCGATCGACCGAGACCGGCCCATAGACTCCCTTCGCCCGCAGATTGCGGCGAGCCTTCGCCACATCCTCCGCATCCGGATCGAGTCCTTGCACCTGATAGCTGTCACTCGCCCGCAGCGCGGCGGTAAGTTCTCCAGCGCCGCTCTTTAGATGGACGACGATCCCTCCCTTGATCCCAGTCGCCTTGAGAATCTCAGCGGCTCGTTCCTTGGGAGGAGCACTCTCTTGAGCCACCGCGACAGCCCCCAACACGATCCAGCAACCGACCGAGCATTTCCAAATCGTCATCGCCAACCTCAATCATTCGAGTGCAGGAAGGAACGAATTCAGACACCTCTAATGCGCAGCAGAGTAGCCATAGGGCGATGCAAAGTATGTCTTGACGGAGTAAGTTTTGACGTCCAATGCCGGTGTGTTTTGTTTCGGGCCTTTGCCCCAACGGGGCACAACTCGATAGCCCAGGGTGCAGCCCTGGGTGACGGACCGACGAACATTGGTGAGCCCCAACGGGGCGAGACTCCACGGAGCGTTCTCAGGAGTTTCGCCCCGTTAGGGCTGGCCTTGGCACGCGCGTTCGCGACCCAGGACTGCGACCTGGACTATCGAGTCTCGACCCTTCGGGCCGAAAGATGCGCAACAAATCCCGCCCGAACAATGCTTCACATCAACCCCAACTTTTCATCTCCCTAGAGTCGTCCGACTCCGCGTGATCTTGAACCATGCAATGCTGGCCGCTCTCCATTCGCCACTGATGGCGATCGCAGCGATGACTACTCGGAGGCGATGCAGAACAGATGCTTTTCGCCGCGGATGAGGATGCGGTTCGAGGCCGGGACAGGTGAGCCAATGACGGACTCGGCCATGTCGTTCTCGGAGAGCAATTCAAATCTGTCGTTGGCGATGCTCGCGACAAACACGGTGCCATCCTCGCGCGGCGCGAACAGCTTGTCTCCGGCGATGAGCGGCGAGGCGTAGAAGTTCGCCCGACTCTTGGGAAACGCGCCCGTCAACATCGACTTGCCAGTGACGGGCTCGATGCTGGTGACGTCACCTTTGTCACCGACCAGAATGACTCGACCTTTGTAAGCGACCGGAGTTGGGACGAACGTGCCGACATCGTCTCGCTTCCAGACATGATTGGTCTGAGTGACGTCACCGCTGCCCGTCAGCCGAATTCCATGCAGTCGCGGAATGCCCCGATCGTTGCGACCGTAGGCGATCACCGCCATGTCTCCCACGATCACCGGCGTCGCAATCGCCGGCCACAACTTGTTGGCGTCCGGATTGAAGTTGCCGCACGACCAAGCAACCTGCCCATCGGTCGCGTTGTGAATCGTGAGATGTTCGGCACCCCAAACCAGGATCGACTCCTGGCCCTGATGTTGAATGACCAAAGGCGTTGAGTAGCCGTGATCGCATTCCATCGGCGTCTTAAAATTGCGAGCGACCTTCCAAACAATGTCGCCAGTCACTTTGTCAAACGCGGCCAGCCACGACTCCCCTTGGTGCATGCGCACCATGATGACGTACTTCTCCGTCAGCACGGGTGAAGTGCCATGATCCCAGAACAAAGTATCCTTCCCGAATCGCTCCACGAGATCGGTCTTCCAACGGACCTTTCCATCAAGCTCCACCGCCGCGAACGTGCCGCTCTTGAAGAAGACGAAGACCCCGTTTCCATCGGTGACCGGCGACGCATTACTTCCCGAACCATTGCGATGCTTGCCAGCGTTCTCGTGACCGAAGACCGCCCGCCATTTCTCGGTGCCGTGTGAGTCATAGCAGAGCAGTGCGTCATTCCCATCGGCCGGCGAGGTCAGGTAGATCTTCTCCTTGAGCAAGATCGGCGTGGAACACCCCTTGCCCGGCAACTGCGTCCGCCAGAGATACTTGTCCGCGCCGAACGAGACGGGATAGCTCCCTTGTTCGACGCTCCCATTCCCCAGCGGCCCGCGCCACGACCGCCAGTCCGCCGCATCCGCAGCAAACCCCAATCGTGCCGCGAAGAAAACCAACCCAGCCGTAGCGAACAGAATTTTGTTTGGCATCGTTGTCGAAATCCTTTGAAAGGCATGTGTGAGGCGGTGAGTGAATTCCCTCGAATCAGTCGGAACGCGCTAGCGTCCGGTTTTTGCAGGAACCTTAGCGCGGCAGATACTTGTCGGTCGATGGTTTGGGATCAATGATCGCATCGGCCTCTGGCAGGCCGACGGCTTGACGTTTTTCCGCATCCCAGACGATTGGCTTTTGCATCCGTAGAGCCAGTACGCCGAGCATTCCGACTTCGGTGATGCGGGCTCCGATCTCGAACGGCGAGTACGACTTCGCGTCGCCAGCACAGGCCAGTACCCACTCGAACATGTGCGAGTTATTCACTTGGCTCCAGCGAGGACGCTCCCCTTTCGCCGCGCGTTTGGGATCCCACTTGAGCACTTCGGTATCAATCCGAGGTTGAGTCTTCGCGATCTTGGCCACCTCGGGTTGATTGGCTCCCTGGAAGTCAGTCGCACCGCGCAAGCGGATGTTGCAGTCGGTGTTCCACAACCCGGCCGAGAGGGTTCCTTCGCTGCCTACGATCAAACAACCCGTCGAGCCGACCGGGCCTTTAGTGATGTGGTCCGGCGGAACGTGTTTGTCCCCGGAGTAGAAGAAGAGTTTGACCGGCCCGCGTTTCCCCTTGGCGGCGAAGTCGAATGTCACAGTGCAACGAGTCGGGAACGACTCGTGTCCCAGGTCATCACCAGTCGCTGCGATGCGCGTGGGGGCGTCGAGTCCCAATGCTCGATACGCCAACTGAAAACCGTGGCAGCAGAAGTCGGCCATCGAACCACCGCCGAAGTCGTACCAGCCGCGCCACTTGCCGGGGTGATAGATCTCTTTGTTGTAGGGACGTGCCGGAGCCTTCCCTAACCAGAAGTTCCAATCGAGTCCTTCGGGAATCGCATCGCTCGTGGCCGGACGATCGACGCCGTTGGGCCAACCATGCGCCGGATGCCAAACATGGACCTCGGTGATGTTCCCCAGCAAGCCGGATTGGATGACTTCAAAGCTCCGCCGAAAGCCCTCGGTCGAGCAGCCTTGATTCCCCGTCTGAGTCGCCAGCTTGGGGTGGCTCTTCGCCAACTTCTCCAAGGCTCGGCATTCCGCGATGGAATGGGCCAGCGGCTTTTCGCAATAAACATGCTTGCCGGCCTGCAACGCCGCTTGGCAAATCGGGACATGCCAATGATCCGGCGTGGCGATGATCACCGCATCGACGCCGGTCTCTTGATCGAGCAGCTCGCGGTAATCGTGATACGCCTTGGCATTGGTCAGCCCCTTCACTTGCAGCGCACTCTCACGCTGCCGTTGATCGACATCGCAAATGGCGACGATTTGCTGATCAATCTTGCCGAGTTCGGGGATCAAGTAACCCCGCATCTGGCCCCCCATCCCAATGCAGGCAAATGACAATCGCTCGTTGGGCGATGGGCCCGCCAAGATCCCCGATGGCAGAATTGTGGGAAGGCCGATGCCGACCGCAGCCGCCGATTGAACAAATCGACGACGGGAAAGTTTGCAGGACATGATGAAGTCTCCGTAGTGATGAGCCGCTGGGCGCTAGCCGCGGTTCGGATGGCACAAAACACAAACCGGGGCTAGCGCCCTGCGGCTCATTGCGTTGCGGGGATGTCGTTTATTTGGTCACGCTCAATGTTGTCGGCATTGCCGTGATTTTCAAAGCGGGAAGAGTGACAAGCCCCTGCGCGTCGGCTTTGCCTTCCCCCTTGGCGGCACCGAAGGTCCATTGGAATGCATCTCCGGGCTTGAGCCGGAAACTCTGGAGACGGCGCAGCGTGACGTCGGCACTCGCCTCTTTCGGGATTTCGAACTGCGTCTTGAGGTCCGCTGCATTCACCAGGGAGAGCAACATCTCAATTTTTACCGCGGAGTCGCTGATATTGTTCCAGCGGAAGAACGCGTTGACCTGACCGGCGGCCATGCTTTTCAAATCATCGGGCCACGGGAGTTTGGAGTTGCAGGTGGCGTTCGTGAAGACCGCATACGCTTCGTTCTTCTTGATGCTCAGCCAGTCGAACGAATCGATCAGATCATTCACTTTCATGATCTGAGCCGAATTGTTGGCGTGTCCGAACGGCCCCCAATAAAGGACGAGCGAGTATTTGCGATCGTTCATTGATTTCACAAAACGATCATGCCCCTCGGCCCAGCCGTCGTTCGGTGCGGAGTAGTCGATACAAACCGGCGGTTCGGAGAGCGTCACGTTTTCGGGAACCGACTGCGGAGCAAAATACATGCGTTGGGAAACGTGCTCGATCCCCGCCGGAACATTCGCCTTGATGGCCGCGAACAGATCGCCGTGACGCAGGCCAATGCCGAGCGTTCCGCTGCCGCCCATCGAATTGCCGCTCAGGTAAACCCGAATCGGATCGATCTCGTATTTCTGGATGACCCACTTCACCGTGTCGATCACACGCTTTTCCACGGGCATCGTGTCGCCGCCAGAATTCTTCTTGATCAATCCCTGGTCTTTGCCGTGCATCCCGCCCCACCACCAATCGCGAGCCTGATTCTTGCGGCAATCGACATACAGCGCGAAGTGGTCGTCGGGAGCACGATAGATGTCGTGATTGCCGACGGTGCGCGTGCAATTCACACACGACATCACATCGTGACCGGCCGAATGCAGCACCACATACAGCGGAGCATGCTTACGCTCCACCTTGGGATGAACGACGACGAAGGTATCTTGCTGCGGTGCCGCATAGCCCCATTCCGGTTTCACGCCCGCCTCGAATGTCTCCATCGCCCGACCGTTGATGACGGCGTCTTTGGCCGCGTCCTTGGTCGGAACCCACGCCGTGTCGTCAGCACGCAGCGGGAGCGAGACGAATAGTAATAGAGCCAGCAAAACGGTCTTCATCTCAGTTCTCCAAACAGGAATTGTTGAGGTGCCAATCAGCCGGAACGTGCTCGCGTCCGGTTTTTCAGCAACTGGGGCTAGCGCCCAACGGCACTCATTTTGTCGCCTTTCGCTCCGCGAAAGGACGTTCTTTCGCGGAGCGAAAGACGACGATGATTCATGCGTCCGTTTCCCAGCGCTGCACGAGCCCGTCGTCCGGGTCGATGACCACTCCCACGAATCGAAATCCACATTTCGCGAGCACTCGTGACGAGGCGATGTTGTCGTGCCTCGTATGCGCCCGCACAACGCAAACGCCCGGCGTTCGCCGCGCGAACTCAATCAAGGCTCGCGCGGCTTCGGTCTCCATTTGAGGAAATTTGAATCCCCGATGGTACTCACGCCGCTGGTCGAAGATCAGCGATTCAAACCCAATGCAACCGCCATAGCGTGTCAGAAATGTGTCAGATTCGGATTGGGACATAAAAAAAGGACTTACGACAATTGTCGTAAGTCCTTCTCGGCAAAGAGTCGGG
>CAMDDX010000046.1 GCA_945893075.1 Planctomyces sp. SH-PL62
GAGTTGGCTACGACGCTTTGCCATCACGCGACTCAAGCATCATCCGCTCAAAGAAAGTTTGCGAGGCAAGATGCAAATCGCCGGCTGGAACGACGACTTCCTCGCGGAAGTCCTCACAGGTCAACAACTTTGATACGCGCTGGCCGTGGGCAGCGGCGGACGCTCTGCCCTACTCGTCCTATACTGAGGAGGAGTTCCACCGTGCGTTGGATCGCTGGAAGAAGACCGGCTCGCCAGAGATCTTCGTCTTCTTCAAGCATGTGACCCCGCGCGAGATGGGCGATCCTGGCGAGCAACTCAAAAAGGTGCTCGCGTTTCGCCAATCGTTGGAGGATTCGCGGCAGGTGCTCCATCGCTTCTTTGCGGACGAGCAGGAATTTAAGGTGGAGGTGAATCGGCACCTACGCGCCTTCGCCAAGGGGGAATTGCCGAAGGCTGATGCCCCGCTTGATGGAGTCCTGCTGCCGCTCCACGCGATTGAAGAAGTGCAGAAGGCCAAGGCCGAAGCGCAGCAGCATAAGGACCGAGCGGAAGAACTGGCGTTGGTACTCGCCGAGCAGGCCGCGATCGCCGCCCTGGAGGGTCGCGTCGAACAGGCACGCCAGATTTTCGCCAAAGCCCATCAAGGAACCACTAATTATCGCGTGCTGTCTCTCGCTTATGAGTTCTATGACCGCATGGGAAATTTGGCCTCAGCCGAGGAAATGCTCGAACGCTGCTTAGCCATCAGCGGCCCCGACGTCGAGATTCGCGATACAGCCGACATGCTGCAAAAGCTCGGCTCGATTGTTTTCAAACGCGGAAATTACAATCGGGCGCAGGATCTCTGGGAGAAGGCTCGCTCGTTGTTTGCCGAGATCGGAATGGTGGACAGGGAGCAGCAGGCGCAGCAATTCTCGAATTTATTGAAACCAATCGCGGAGACAGCGACAACCTGTGATTCCGATCTTGATCCTATTGATGACGCAGCGCTAATCACCGGGACCTTGGTTTTTGATGATGATGATGAATAAGTGAGAACGGATTCGAGGAATTCCTCCGGGGCCTGGCAAATCAACATTCGGCGCTCGACGCGGTTTTCTGGAGAGCGCTACGGCGCTGGACCGAAGCTCTCTCCCAAACCGTCCTTCAAATGCCGGGTCGGAAGACTCGCACATAGCTTAGAACTGCGGAGGGGTCAGGTGTTCTGATTTCTGTTTTGCTGTTGCGATGGAGAGCGAACCGTTGATCGAGTGTCTGTCTGCAAACCAAGGTTGAGGTGGATTGCAGGAGCAAAACAGAAATCAGAACACCTGACCCCGGCCGGATTGCCTAACCGCGCAACCCAACTTCCCGCATCAACCGATCGGTCGCCGTGTACGCCTCGCGAACCCAGTCTTCGATGCGATCCGGATCGGGCGAGTATTCGAGTTCAATCGACACCGCTCCGTCGATGCCGAGGTTTTTGATCTCGCGCAGGTACGGCAGGAAATCGACCACGCCGCGGCCGGGAGGCAGGTCGCCGTGTTTCTTTCCGTCGCAGTCCGAAATGTGGACGTGGATCGCTTTGCCTTTCAGACGCCGTAACTCTTCGGGAGCCACGTTTGCGAGACACAAGTGCGAGACGTCGATGTTTGCCTGCAAGGCCGGATGGTCAACGTCGTCGATGAAGCGGACCATGCGATCAACGTTATTCAGCAGCGACAGCGCGAACGGTTCCAGTTCGAGCGCAATCTGCACGCCCAGTTTCTGGGCGTGCTCGGCCACCACGCGGCAGGTGCGGACGCCGGTCGCCCATTGCTCGGCGGGCGGGATGACCTCTTGATTCCAGATGTATTCGCCGAGCACCAGCAGCACATTCTTCGCCTCCAGTTCGTAAGCAAAGTCGAGGTATTGCTTAACGCGGTCGATGTGAAACCGCTGCACGCTGGGATTGAAGTCAACCAATCCAACCGCCACGCAGCAGACCGAAACAATCGGCAGCCCCGCCCTTTCGGCTTCGCACTTGATGAGCTTCCGCTCGCGGACGTCGATATCCAGCGGGTCGGCAAAGATGTCGATCGTGTCGAAGCCGAGTTCTTTCGTCTTGTGGATGCCCCAGGCAGTTTCTCGTCCCGACTGTGCCCACGCGGAGTTGATCAATCCAAGTTTCATGGTGCTGTTCCTCGTGCCAAAGAAATCGGAAGTGACTCTACTGCGACAATTCCGCCTGAGAAAGCGAGTCGCGAGAAGTGCGACACTAGCACGACGCGCCAGCGAGTGGTGCCTCTCGAACAACCACTCGCTGGCGCGTCGTGCTGATGCGTCAGTTCGCTCTTGGGAAACCCAATCGCCGCTCGCTACGATGGTCGCCGTACGAGGAGATCATGCCATGAGCGATTTTGACAACGCCGAGCCCGATGTGGCTGTGATGGAACCGCAGGTCGTCGTCCGTCCGAAGCCAGCACGTCCCGACCTGAAGTCCAAACCCAAGCGACAGCCGCCCTACGCGGTCATTCTTCACAACGACGATCAGCACACGCCGAATTATGTCGTTGAATTGTTGATGAAGCTGTTTGCCTATCCGCTGGAAAAGGCGTTTGTGTTGACGAACCAAGTCCATACGCAAGGCAGAAGCATCGTCTGGACCGGGACTCTGGAACTCGCCGAATTGAAGCGCGACCAAATTCGCGGCTTCGGCCCCGACTTCTATGCCCCGACGAAAGTGGATTTCCCGCTGGGTGTGACCATCGAACCGCTGCCGGAGTGATGAAGTTCGATGCCCACTCGCCGAGACATGCTGCTGGCGATCCTCGCCACGTCGCTGGGCCGGACCTCCTTCGCGCAGCCGAATGCGAAGAACCTCGTCACGCCCCAGACGCAGTTGGCAATCGACCGAGGACTCGCCTGGCTGGCGGCGAAGCAGCGTGATGACGGCTCGTTCGGATCGGGCGGTGGGTTTGGCCGCAACGTGGCGGTGACCGCGCTGGGTGGCATCGCGCTGTTGTCGTCCGGGAGCACTCCCGGACGCGGGCCGTTTGGTGCGAACGTGAATCGTACGGTGGACTTCGTGTTGTCGGTCGCCAAGCCCGACGGATTTCTGCACGTCAAAGAGCAAGAATCCTATGGCCCGATGTACGGCCACGGGTTCGCGACGTTGTTCTTGGCCGAAGTCTACGGCATGTCGCGCCGAGCCGACGTGCGCGATCATCTCGACCGAGCCGTGCGACTCATCGTGCGGACGCAAAACCCCGATGGAGGCTGGCGCTATCAGCCGGTGCCAAAAGAAGCGGACATCTCGGCAACCGTCTGCCAGATCATGGCGCTGCGAGCCGCTCGCAACGCCGGGTTGCACGTGCCGAAGGAGACAGTCGATCGCTGCATCGAGTACGTCAAGAAGTGCCAGAACCCTGATGGTGGCTTCCAGTATCAACTGTACCATCGTGGCGAGAGCGCGTTCCCGCGTTCGGCCGCTGGCGTCGTCGCGTTGCACTCCGCGGGAAAGTACGAGGGAAAAGAAATTGATCGCGGTCTGGCCTACCTGCGCCGGTTTGCTCCGCAAGGCCAGATGGCTCGGTACGAGGGACATTTTTTCTACGGCCATTACTATGCCGCTCAAGCGATGTGGCGTGCGGGCGGTGAAGCGTGGGACGAGTGGTATCCCGCGATCCGCGACACGCTGCTTCGCGATCAATTGCCTGACGGAGCCTGGACCGACTCGACCGTCTGCATCGAGTACGGCACCGCGATGGGCCTGATCATTTTACAGATGCCGAACAACTACCTCCCGATTTTTCAGCGATGAAGGAATCTCGATGCCTCTGAAACTCGTGACCTTCGGCGAAGTGATGCTGCGCCTGTGCCCCGAAGAATTCTTGCGACTATCGCAGGTCATCCCCGGCCAACTGGAAGCGACCTTCGGCGGCGGCGAATTGAACGTCGCGGTCTCGGTCGCTCTGCAAGGTGGCGACGCTTCGTATTTGACCGCCTTACCCGACAACGCGATCACCGATTGCTTGGTCCAAGAGGCTCAAAAGCTGGGAGTCGGCACGGAACTGATCCGTCGTGTGAAGACCGGCCGCTTCGGCATCTACTTCGTCGAGACCGGAGCGAATCAGCGCGGCGGCACTGTGACCTACGATCGCGAGGGAAGCTCGATCTCGCTTCAGCCGGCCGAGTCGTATGACTTCGAGAGTGCCTTTCGCGGTGCGAACTGGTTTCACATCACTGGCATCACACCAGCGATCAGCGCGAACGGGGCCGAGGCCGCGAAGCGCAGCGTGCAAACGGCCAAACGGCTGGGGCTGACCGTCTCGTGCGATCTCAACTTCCGCAAGAAGCTGTGGAATTGGCGGCCCGGCACGAAGTCCACCGAACTTTGCCGCGAAACGATGCGCGGGCTGATGCCGTTCATCGACGTGGTCATCGCTAACGAAGAAGACGCCGAACAGGCATTGGGCATTCACGCCGCAGCGACCAACGTCGAGGCCGGTGAATTGAACATTGCGGGCTATGAAGGAGTCGCTCGCCAGATCGTCGCCGAATTTCCAAACGTGCGGCAGGTGGCGATTACGTTGCGTGAAAGCTATTCGGCCTCGCACAACAATTGGGGAGCGCTGCTGTTCGATGTTGCCGCCAATCGCGCGTTCCTCGCGCCGACGGATGCCGACGGAAATTACTCGGCGTATGAAATTCACAACATCGTGGACCGCGTCGGAGCCGGAGACAGTTTCGGGGGCGCATTGATCTTCGCGCTGAACACGCCGGAGTTGTCGGCTCCCGCGACCGCGATCCGTTACGCCGTCGCGGCGAGTTGCTTGAAGCACAGCATCAAGGGAGACTTCAACACCGTAACTCGTGCCGAGATCGAAGCGCTGATGGGCGGCTCAGGCTCAGGCCGCGTTCAACGATAAGAAAGTGAAATAACGGCTTTCGGCCATCGGCTCACGGCGTTCGGCCGAAAGCCGTGAGCCGAAAGCCGATGGCCGTTATCACAACTTTGAAAGTCCAAAATCTTATGCCCGAACTTCTTGACCGATTTCTGAAGTACGTCCAAATCGACACGCAGGCCGACGAGCACAGCGAATCCTCGCCAAGCTCCTCCAAACAACTCGAACTCAGCCGCTTGCTGGTGGATGAGTGCAAGCAGATGGGGCTCAAAGACGTGTCGCTCAGCAAGCACGGCGTCGTCTTGGCGACGGTCCCGCAGACTGTCACGCACCATGCGCCGACGATCGCGTGGGTCGCGCACGTCGATACGTCTCCGGAAACCAGCGGCACGAACGTCAAGCCGATCGTGCATCGCGATTATGACGGCAGCGACATTGTGCTGCCGGGCGATCCGACGAAGATCATTCGCGGCGAAGAGAACCCCGACCTCTGCAATTTGCTGGGCGGCACGATCATCACGACCGACGGCACGACGCTGCTGGGTGCCGACGACAAAGCGGGCATCGCGGTCATCATGTCGGCCGCCGAGCAATTGATGAAACGCCGCGACTTGCCGCACGGCCCGATCCGGTTGGTCTTCACCTGCGATGAGGAAATCGGCCGAGGCACACAGCACCTGAGCGTGAAAGACATCGGCGCGGTCTGTGCCTACACGCTCGACGGCGATGGCCAGGGGAAGATCGACGGCGAGACGTTCTCGGCCGATCTCGCCATCGTGAGCGTCACCGGCATCAACATCCATCCGTCGGTTGGCAAGGGAGCGATGGTCAACGCGATCCGCATCCTGTCCGATTTCCTCGCCGCATTGCCGCAGGACACGCTCAGCCCGGAGACGACTGAGGGACGAGAGGGTTTCATCCATCCGTATTCGATCGAAGGGGGCGTCGCTCACGCGGAGGCTCGGATAATCCTGCGTGACTTCGAGACCACGCAACTGGCGGTCTATGCCGATTTGCTGGAGAGCATCGCGGCCAAAATGCGAGTGGCTCATCCCAAGGCCCGCATCAACGTCACGACCAAAGAGCAATACCGCAACATGCGCGACGGACTCATCAAAGAGCCGCGAGCACTCGCGAAGGCGGTCGAAGCCACCGAAGCGGCCGGATTCGAACCACAACTCTCGATCATCCGCGGCGGCACGGACGGTTCGCTGCTGACCGCGTTAGGCTTGCCGACTCCGAATCTTTCGACCGGAGAACACAACCCGCACTCGCCGCTCGAATGGACCAGCGTGGAAGAGATGCAAGCAGCCGTCGATGTCCTCGTGCAACTGGCGATCGCGTGGGGCCGCGACGAGGAGTGATGCGTAGGGGTTGGGAGTCTTTTTTAGGTCGGCCATATTCGAACTTGCAGCGATTATCGGACTTCTGGCCGACCTGAAAAAGACTCCCGACCCCGTCACTCCCGACCATCAATCCCGCAGCTTGAGGCGCAGCAAGTCGAGGGCCGATTTCGCCGCGCGGTTCCGAGCAAACGAGATGTCGGCAACGGGGATGTGCTCTTGGAATTCGACTCCGTGGGCGTCGGCCAACGCGAGGCCGAGTTGCGGTATGCCTTCCGTCTTCAGTGAGCCGGCAATCGCGAGCGCGAAGTCGGTGCCGAATCGCTCGCGGGTTTGTTGCGCCAGGTGGTTCGTGTGCTCGTGGAGCACGTTTTCAACGTGCTCGTTCGATTTGGGCTCGTTGAAAACGTGCCCCACGGCTGAGCCAATCACTCCCCCCACGAAGCAACGCTCGCTGTCCGACGCCGCTGTCAGCCACAGCGACAACACTCCGCCGGTGACTTCATCCGCGACCGCCACCGTCTGACCTCGGCGATTCAATTCGCGAACGACAACGTCTTCGAGCTGCTCGTCCTCCTCGCCGAAGACGAGTTTGCCGAGTCGCACGCGAATGAGTTGCTTCGTGGCGGAGATCTTCGCGTCGCATTCGGACTCGGTCGTGCCGTGAGCTTCGATGCGGAGCGTGATCGTCCCTTCGTGGACGGTGATGCCGACTTCGGGGTCTCGGCCGCGAGC
Source organism: Planctomyces sp. SH-PL62 (assembly GCA_945893075.1). Lineage (GTDB taxonomy): Bacteria > Planctomycetota > Planctomycetia > Planctomycetales > Planctomycetaceae > SXKJ01. The sequence goes on from CAMDDX010000046.1 coordinate 6,926, forward strand.
GGTCACGTCGCCGAGCATCTCTTCGCAGGCCGATTCGCCGACGCCGTAACAATTGACTCGCGCGCGGCGGATGATTTTGTGAGAATGCGGCAGCCGAGGCAGTACGCTGTCCCGGAACATCGGCTTCATCTCACTGGGAACGCCCGGCATCGTGGCGATGAGGCAGCGTGCTCCGTCGGGACGAGGTAACTCCATCCAAACACCGGGCGCGGTGCCATGTGGGTTAGCGATCGGCTCGCTGCCGGCCGGGAACATCGCTTGGATGACGTTGCGTTCCGGCATGACTCGTTTGCGTTTGGAGAAGATTTCGCGGACGTGCTGCAAACTCGGTTCGTGCAGCACGAGTTCCACACCGGCAAGATCGGCCAGCGCTTGCCGCGTGAGATCATCCAGCGTTGGACCGAGGCCGCCGCTGATGAGCACGATGTCGGAGCGTCGCACAGCCGCGCGAAGAGTCTCCAACATGACCGGCATGTCGTCCGCGACGGTCGTGTGCAGCAGCACCGGGATGCCAACCTCCGCAAGTTCGATACTCAGCCATTGGCTGTTCGTGTCCAGTTTGGCTCCGGTGGTCAATTCGGTTCCGATGGCGAGGATTTCGGCGTGCATGGGCTTGAAGAGGGGTTAGGGGCTGGGGGTTAGGGTCTTTGTCCGAAACATGTGTGTGTTTTGCGTGCATCCTCCGGGTAATGGAAAATGAGAAATGAGAAATGGAAAGTGCAAAATGAGCGGCTTCGCATTTTGCATTTCTCATTCTTCATTTCTCATTTTCCATTCCTGAATTTGGTTGCGGCTTCGCCGCCTTAGGGAAAGTACAAACGCAAGGTCGTTGGCAGAAGTGTCGCTGATTTGTCGCGCAAATTCCCCTAATCCCTAGTCCCCAACCCCTAACCCCTGCTTGTGCCGGTCGCGCCGGTCACACCGAACGTCCGCATGGCACAAGCGGCGAGAAGTTTTCGCAAGCTGGGCCTGTGGTGGCTCCGAAGTCGAAGACTAAGGGATGCTCTTTCCGAACGGCCTCTTGCCGAATCGGGAAGCGACTCCCTAGCTTGATGTCGTGAGGTTTGTCTCTACCGAGCTTCCCGGAAGCCCACCCGTGAAAAAGCTGCATCTGATTTTACTGTCGCTCGTCGCCGCTGTGCCGGGGGGCTATCTGTGTTACTTGCTGGGGACGGCGCTGGCATTGCCGCGCAGCGATCTCTGGAAGAAGCCGTTGCTGGGGGGCGCGGTGGTGGGGACCGGCCTGTTGGTCTTGCTGGCGGCGGTGGTCTGGCCGTTGCTGTATGCAGTCGCGTTTTACGACGACCCGAACAAGAACAAGCCCCCCGTGGATGACGAAGATGCCGCCCCCGCGGATGAACTTGAAGAAGACACGCCCAAGACCCCGCGCAGCGAGTCATTCGAGGAAGACGATGTCGATGTCTTCGAGCGTGAAGGAGTGACGGCCGAATCCGAGGAAGCCGAGAACGACGAGGACTTCGAGCCAGCCGAAGCCGACGACGAGTTCGACGTCGAAGAAGAATCGATCGAGTCTGCGGAGACCGCCGACTTCGATCTCGGCGACGACGAATTCGCGGATCTGGAGATCGAAGAAGAAGTCGAAGAGGAAGAAGAAGCGCCCAAGAAGAAGGCCAAGAAAAAGAAGAAGTAGCCAACGTGGCCGACGCTGCCAGCGTCGGTGCGGACGCTGGCAGCGTCCGCCACGTCACGCTTCTGGATGGGTCACAAACCGGTAGCCGGTGCCGCGCACGGACAAGATGTGACGCGGGGCCGACGGATTCGGCTCGATCAGCTTGCGAAGCCGCAGCACGAAGTTGTCGATCGTCCGCGGCATGACGTTTGAGTCGCTGCCCCACACGTCCTCAAGAATGAGTCCGCGCGAGAGCACCTTGCCGTCGTTGTCCAGGAAGTAGCGCAGCAGTTGCACTTCCATCGTGGTCAAGTCATGCGTCTGGCCGAGAGCCGACAGTTGAAAGCGGCTGAAGTCAATCTTGGCATTGCCGAATTCGCGCACGTCCGATTCCGGTTCCGGTTCGCGCGGCACGGCCGGCAGCGACGAGTTGTCGAGCGGATGCCGTTCGATCAAGTTGCGGACACGGCTGAGCAGCTCCGGCAGCGCGAATGGCTTGCTCATGTATTGATCGCAGCCGGCATCGAATCCCGCCGTGCGGTCCTCGCTGAGCGTGCGGGCGCTGAGCACCAGGATCGGCACTTGCTGGTCGATGAGCCGAATTTCGCGGCAGATGTCGTAGCCGCTCATCCCCGGCAACATCAGGTCCAACAGGACGAGATTGAACCGCGGATCGGACTGGCGAAACGCGGCCAGCGCCGTGACTCCTTCGCCAGCGACGACGGCCTCGTAGCCTTCCTGCTCGAAGTTGAACTTCATGATGAGAGCCAAAGCCGATTCATCTTCGACAATCAGAATTCGCATGAAACTGTTTCCCTCGCGTCCGGGGTCGGGTGTTCGGTTTTTCGGAATTGGCGGGAGGTAAGCGTCATTTGCAATCCAAGCCTTCTGCCCGCCAATTCCGAAAAACCGAACACCCGACCCCTGTTTGGCGCGATCCTAATGCACCGGGGGGCTGACGCCCGCCGGCTCGCCAGAAACTTCTGGCTGCAACGTCGCATCGAGTGCTTCACTGACGATGGCTCGGCCGGGGAGATCGACCACGAACAACCCGCCCGGTCCGTCTGTGCGATCGAGCACTTGGACTTTGCCTTTCAGCAGACCGACCAGCGTCCGCACGATGTACAGCCCGACGCCGGTCCCTTTTTGCCGGCGTTCCAGTTCACTGCCGCCACGAAAAAAGATCTTGAAGATCCGCTTCCGCATATCCGGAGCCACCCCTTCGCCGTTATCAGCGATGCGCGTGATGACTCGGCCGTTGTCGGTGACATGCGCTGAGACGAGGACTCGTGGCTGAGCCGCACCGTACTTCACCGCATTGTCGATCAAGTTGCCGAAGATCATCTCCAACAGAATCTGCCGCGCATGAATGACTGCCGGTTCGATCTCGAACGTGAAGACTTCCTCCACAACTTTCTTGTGATGTCGAGCGGCCAGCTCGGCACAGCGCTGCAAGAGCGGCTCGAGTTGGATGTCTTCCGGATCGGCCTCTTGTCCGATCGCGTCCAATCGCGCCACCTCCAGCAACTGGTTGATGAGCTGATCGAGCCGGATCAATTCCGCGTCCATGACGTTGAAGAACTCGGCCTGCTGCCGAGGCTCGACGTGCCGCATCCGCAAGGTGTCGAGATACAGCCGCAGCGACGCGATCGGTGTCTTGAGTTCGTGGGTCACGCTGTCCACGAAGTTCGACTGCCGTTGATTGAGCCGCACCTCTTTGACCGTCAGGAACAGATAAAACGCGGAGACCACCAGAATCAGCGCGAACACCACCGTCCCAATCGTCAGCGCGCCCCAGGAGTTGAGCTGGGCCAGCAACACGATCCAACACACCATCAGCACGACGTTGAGCACCATCAACGCGACACTCAGCGTGATTGGCAAATGCAGCGTGCGACGTTTGCGGACGTAGGACATGGCGGGGAAATCCGAAATCCGAAATCCGAAATCCAAAATCCGAATGACTGTTATTCGGATTTCGACTTTCGAATTTCGGATTTCCGTTGGACGGCTACGCGGCACAGTCTGTCGAGACCCAGCCGAAAAATCACCCACAGCGCGGCGACCGACTCTTTCCAGTTGATCTTGGACGTCCCGAAGCGACGGTCCTCGAAGGTGATCGGCGTCTCCTCGAACGAGCAACCGACCGCCCGGCAGCGATAGAGCAACTCCTCCTGAAAGGCGTAGCCGCGAGCACGAATGCGGCTCCAGTCGATCTCGGCCAGCTTGGCGACTCGGTAACACCGAAAGCTGCCGCTGTTGTCGCGCGTCTTCAGTCCCAAGAAGAGCCGCGCGTAGATGTTGATGCCCTGGCTCATGAAGTGTCGCCGCCAATTCCAGCCGACGACTCCGCCGCCAGGGATGTATCGCGAACCAATCGCCACGTCGACTCGGTTCAGGCAATCGCGGATCGCCAACAGATGACGCGGATGATGGCTGAAGTCGGCATCCATGTTGAGCACCTGCTCGTAGCCGTGCTCGATGGCGAATCGAAACCCGGCGACCGTCGCGGTGCCCAGGCCCAGCTTGCCGGATCGATGCAGCACCTTGATCCGCGAGTCCTGTGCGGCCAGCTCATCAGCGAGCGTTCCGGTGCCATCCGGTGAGTTGTCGTCGATGACTAACACATCCGCATCCGGAGCGACCGCGTGAATGTCGGGGATCAGCTTCGGCAGGTTCTCGCACTCGTTGTACGTGCAGAGCGTGATGAGCAGTCGCGGCATAAGTCGTGGGGCAGGTTTTCAACCTGCCCAGAAATGGTTCCTCATCCTGAGCCGGGCAGGTTGAAACCCTGCCCCACGTTAGCGGTTCTCTTCCGGCAGATAGACGTCCGGCAGGATCAACGTTCGACGATCCGGTTCGGGCGGAACTTTGAGGACGGGAAGCCGCGGGCCACCAGCGTCTTTTTGTGGTACGGGCGGCGGTTTGCGAATCTCGGCTTTGACGGCGATGTCGTCTTGTGGCGGCGGAGGTGGCGGCAACACGCGGCGATTCGCAACCGGAGCGGCGGGAGCTTCTTTCGGTGGAGAACCGGGAGCTTGCAAGAACGCTTGAAGATGTGGCCCGCGCCCTCCCAACTTTCCAGAGGCGGTCAAGAATTCATTCGCTCGCGAATCTTCGTCGAAATGCAACAGCGCTCCCGTCAGGAATAGCCGATCGGGATCGCGCACGTCCGCGTTCGCCCAGTCGGCGACGCGTTGCAGGTAGTCCAGTTTCTGTTCGATGTTCTCCACACCAAAAACGTTGTCGAGCGTCGGGCCGGTCTGCGGATACTTCGGATCGACCTGCAAACCCCGTTTCAACTTCGAGACCGCGTGCGAGTAACGTCCCATCGCCACCAGCACGAATGCCTGGCGGAAGTAAACCTCGCCACGATCTTCGGCTTCGCGCTGAGCTTCCAGGTATCGCAAGTACGCTTTGACGTGCTGTCCTTCGCGCAGCCAGCGGTCTCCTTCGGCTTGAATCTGCTTGCTCCGTTCCTTGCCGATCCGGGATGACCCGCTGACAGGACGGACGACTGTCTCGTCATCGGGCGGAAGCGGAATGTTCCCGCGCCGCTCGGCGTGTTGTTGCACGATATCGAACACATTGGGTTGTTTCCGTGGAATCGGATCGGCCACCACCACTCGCGGGCGAGCGACGACCGGATCGGCAATCGAAATCGTCGCTTGAATCGGGACAGTCGTCTGCTGCACGATCACGCCGGAGTAAGCGGGATAGACCGTCGGTGCCCAACCCCACGGTGAATAACGCACGCTCGAAAAGCTGGAGCGGTAATAGCCGCCCGATGACAAGAAGAAGCTGCTGTCGAACCCGGTCAGCGGCGCGTGCCAGCCGTAATAGTCGGTGACGCAATACGGCCGGCCGCTGTAACTCGGCCCGCAATGCCAGTGATTCGCCTGCGCTGGCTGAGTTGGAAAACTCAAACATCCCAGCAACGCCAGTACGCTCAACCAACCGTTTCGCATGATGGGCTCCCGAAGTAGGTCAGCCTTTCCAGGCTGACCCGAATGCTCCAAACCACATCGCTTCCGGTTCGGGTCAGCCTGGAAAGGCTGACCTACGAAAACGACGCGACGGATTATCAAACCATTGGGCCGACGAGGTCAAACCGGATTCTCTGCGGAACGGACACAATCCTGGATCAGATATCGCTTGATCCGCTGAAACTACTCCGACACATTCCCGGTATGAGCGGTGTTTCATCACCGCGCTCCCAGATTCAGGAGGTTCTCATGCGTTGCGGTTCCATTATCAGTGCGGTATTGATCCTGGCGATTTGTTGCGGAACCATCCGCGCGGCAGAGGCCTCGCGAGCCGAACGCCTCGGCCGGGTGATTCCCGATGCGACTCTCACCGACTATCGCGGTGCGAGCGTGTCGCTGGCCGACGTGCAGGACAAGCCGGTTGTCATACTGGCGTTTCTCGGAACCGAATGCCCGCTGGCCAAGTTAGCGGTGACGAAGCTCAACGCGCTGGCAAAAGAATTTGAACCGCGCGGCGTCGCGATCTTGGGGATCAACTCAAATCGGCAAGACTCGCTGGCCGATCTCGCCGCGCAGGCCAAGCAACAAGAGATCGGTTTCCGACTCCTGAAAGACGCCGGCAACAAATTGGCAGACGCGGCCGGAGCGGAACGGACTCCCGAAGTCGTCGTGCTCGATCAGAAGCGAGCGATTCGATATGTCGGACGCATCGACGACCAAGACGGCATCGGATATCGCCGTGACACGGCGAAACGACAAGACCTGAAGAGCGCGATTGAAGAACTGCTCGCCGGCAAACCGGTCAGCGTGGCGACGACCGAAGTCGAAGGTTGCTACATCGGCAAAGTCCGCGAACCAAAACAAGGAGCCGAGTTCACATACTCGAAGCACGTCGCTCCGATCTTGCAGAACCGCTGCGTGAATTGTCATCGACCGGGTCAAGTCGCTCCGTTCGCGATGACCAGCTACGACGAAGTCGCGGGCTGGGCCGAGACCATTGCCGAAGTGATTCAAGACAACCGGATGCCGCCGTGGCACGCGAGTCCCGACCACGGCAAGTTCGCGAATGCTCGCAACCTGCCGGACGACGAGAAGAAGGTGATCCTCGATTGGGTCAAAGCCGGCGCTCCCGAAGGCGATCGCGGTGATCTGCCGCCGCCGAAAACTTTCACCGACGGCTGGCAGTTGCCGCGCGAGCCGGACTTGATCGTCCACATGCGCGACAAGCCTTATGACGTCGCCGCGTCAGGCACGGTGAGATATCAATACTTCGTTGTGGACCCCAAGCTGGCCGAGGACAAATGGGTCACAGCCGCCGAGATTCAACCGGGCGAACGCGGAGTTGTGCATCACGTCTTAGTCTTCGCCAAGAGCGAATCGGACATGCGCAAGTTCGATGGCGAGGGCGCGTTTCTCGCGGCCTACGTTCCCGGCTTTCTGCCACAGCAATATCCGACCGGTATGGCCAAGTTGCTGCCGGCCGGATCAAAGCTGGTCTTCCAAATCCACTATACGCCGAACGGCAAAGCGACACAGGACACCAGCCGCATCGGCCTGCTCTTCGCCGATGAGAAGTCGGTGACTCACGCCGTGATGACCAGCGAAGCTCGCAAGTCAGCCGGCTTGATCATTCCGCCGAACGCCGGTGATTCCAAACACGAGGCGAATTCGCCGAAGTCTCCGGTCGATGTGCAACTTCTGAATTTGATGCCGCACATGCACGTCCGAGGTAAGTCGTTCCGGTACGAGTTGCAATCCGCCGACGGTCGCAAAGAGACGGTGCTTGACGTGCCACGCTACGACTTCAACTGGCAAACGTCGTATCGACTCGCCGAACCGCTGAGCATCCCGGCCGGCAGTTCGCTGCACGTTGTCGCGCACTACGACAACTCGGAGAACAACCTCAACAACCCGAATCCGAAAGCGACCGTCCGTTGGGGCGAGCAAACTTGGGACGAGATGCTGATCGGTTACTTCGACATCGCGATTCCGCGCGAGACGTTTGAATCGACTCGGAAAGTCACCGGCAATTCGCGGCGGCCAGCGGCGGCGGAAACGATCTCGCCAGCCATCGCCGCGCGAGTCATCGACGGACTGAAGCAACTCGACAAGAACAAAGACGGCAAACTGTCGCTTGACGAAGTTCCGGATCGCCTGCTTCCGATCTTCAAGCAACTGGATCTCGACGGCGATGGATCGCTGACCGTTGAAGAAGCTCGCAAGGCGATCCAGAAGAATCGCTAATCGCCAAGGGGTCGGGAATCTTTTTCATGCCGCCGCAACTGGCGATTTGAAATCACAAGGAGCATTCGGCGGCATGAAAAAGACTTCCGACCCCGTCCGGTTCGCCATTCTCGGCTGCGGCCGAATGGGGCGAATGCACATCGAGCGGCTGCGAGCCGACGGACGAGGCCGCGCCGTTGCGTTATTCGATACGCAACTGGAAGCCATTGAATCACTGCGAAGTGAACTGGCCCCAGATGCTCGCGGCTTCACGAGTTTCGACGACTTACTGACGCAAACTGAAGCGGACGCCGCGATCATCGGCACGCCCACGTCGCTGCACTTCGACCACATCCGCGCTTGCCGAGTTCGCGGCTGGCATGTGCTCTGCGAAAAGCCGCTCGCCGATCGGCGCGAACATTTGCTGACGCTGATTGACGAGTGCCGTGGGGCAGGTTTTCAACCTGCCCGTCCGTTCGATCACGGGCAGGTTAAAAACCTGCCCCACGAATCGACGCCGATCCTGTCGGTCGCATATCAGCGGCGGTCCTGGCCGGTCTATCGCGTGCTCCGCGACGAGATCCAAAGCGGACGCTGGGGCGCGGTGCGAGCGGTCACTTCAATCAACTCAGAACGCTGGCAGCAGACGATCGGTGGAACTTGGCGCGACGATCCGGCCATCAATCTCGGCGGCTTCTTGGGTGATGCCGGCAGCCACAAGATCGACCTCGCGTTCTTTCTCACCGGCCTGCGACCGCTCGACGTGTTCGCTCGCAATCAGACTTGCGGCAACCGTGTCGAAATCAACTCTTCGCTCTCCGCACGGTTTGAACAAGACGTGCTGCTGACGATGCACTTCACCGGCCACGCGCAGACGTTTCGCGAAGACTTTCATGTTCACTGTGAGCACGCCGACTTACTCGTGCGCGATTGGCAAATCTGGCTCGGACGCAACAACACGCTCGAACCATTGCCTGTCACCGATCCGCGTTGGCGTGCAGCGATGGGGGTCAGCCCACTGACTCATCCCGAACTCGATCGGCTGGGAAATCCGGTCAGCGGGTTCCTCGATCAATTGCTGCTAGGCACGCCGCCGATCGCTCCGCCGGAATGTGCTTTGCCGGTCTTCGACTTCACGCAAGCCGCGTTACGTTCCGGACGCAGCGGAACAGTGGAATCAGTACCGGGTGCTACGGCATGAAGCTGTGAAGCGGATGTGCCCTCGCTGAATCCTCTTCACGCTCTTTGCGACCTTCTGTTCAAAAAACTGCGGTTTGAACAGAAGGTCGCAAAGAACGCGAAGAGTAAACACAACGGTGTGATTTCCCCGTGTCGCGGTTATTTCATGCCCAGGTTCTTGACCAAGAACGCCCATTGGTCGCTGACCTCTTCGATGATTTTCGAAGTCGGCTTTCCCGCACCGTGACCGGCGCGGGTTTCAATACGGATCAGCGTCGGAGCATCACCCGCTTGAGCGGCTTGCAGAGCGGCCGCGAACTTGAAGCTGTGGCCGGGGACGACTCGATCGTCGGTGTCGGCGGTCGTGACCATTGTTGCCGGATACTTCTTGCCGGGTTTGAGATTCTGATACGGCGAGTACGCGAAGATCGCTTTGAACTGCTCCGGATCATCCGCGCTGCCGTAGTCATCGACCCAGAAGCGTCCCGCGGTGAATTTGTGGAAGCGGAGCATGTCCATCACACCGACCGCCGGCAGGCACGCGCCGTACAAATCGGGTCGCTGAGCCATACAGGCTCCGACCAACAGGCCGCCGTTGCTGCCCCCTTGAATCGCCAGCTTCGAGGTGCTCGTGTATTTGTTTTCGATGAGCCATTCGGCGGCGGCGATGAAGTCATCGAAAACGTTTTGCTTGTTGAGCTTCGTTCCCCCTTGATGCCAATCCTCGCCGTATTCGCCGCCACCGCGCAGGTTGGGTACGGCGAAGACTCCCCCCATTTCCATCCAGGCCAGACGTGACACCGAAAAGCTCGGCGTCAGCGAGATGTTGAATCCGCCGTAGCCGTACAGCAGCGTCGGATTGCTGCCGTCCTTCTTCAGCCCTTTCTTGTGAGCGAGAAACATCGGCACCTTGGTGCCGTCTTTGCTTTTGTAGAACACCTGCGTGACTTCGTAATCGTCGGGGCTGAACTTCACATCCGTCTTGCGGAAGACTTCGCTTTTGCCGGTCAGCATGTCGTATCGAAAAATGTTCGACGGCGTCGCAAAGCTGCTGAAGGAATAAAACGTCTCGGTGTCCTCACGCTTGCCGCCGAAGCCGGCCGCCGCGCCGATGCCGGGGAACTCGACTTCGCGAACGAAGCGGCCGTCGAGTCCGAACAACTTCACCTGCGTCTTCGCGTCCTTGAGATACGTCGCCACGAACTGATTCGCCAGGATGTTGACGCCGACCAGCGTCTCCTTGGATTCCGGAATCAGCTCTTTTAAGAGGTGCGGCCTGCGCGTGTCGATGGCAATGACTCGCTTGCGCGGAGCCTCCAAGTCGGTCTGAAAATAGAAGACCGGGCCGTCGTTCCCGATGAGCGTGTATTCGTTGTCGAAATTGTCGATCAGATCGATCGGCATCCCATACGGCTCCAGCAGGTCTTTGTAGGTGATGCGGTATTTGTCGTCGGTCCCCTTCCAGGTCGTGATGACGAGATAACGGCCATCGTCGGTGACGGAGTTTTGGAAGCCCCAGTCGGGCTGATCGGGTCGCTTATAGACCAGCACGTCATCGGCCTGCGACGAACCAACTCGGTGATAGAAGACCTTTTGATTCTTGTTGAGGCTTTGAAAGGCGGCCCCTTCTTTCGGCTCGTCATAGCGGCTGTAGAAGAACCCGCGCGAGTCCTTCGTCCAGGACACGCCGCTGAATTTCACCCACCGCAACTCGTCGGTCAGCAACCGGCCGGAGTCCACTTCCAGAATCCGCCAGGTGTTCCAGTCCGAACCGGCCTCGGCCACGCTGTAGGCGAGGAACTTGCCGTCATCGCTGAACGAAGTGGACGCAAGCGCGACCGTGCCGTCCTTCGACCAGGAATTCGGATCGATCAGCACACGCGGTTCGGAGGTCAGCGTCTCGATGACGTACAGCACCGACTGGTTCTGCAAGCCGTCGTTCTTCGAGTAGACGTATTTGCCGCCGACCTTCGCCGGCACGCCGAACTTCTCGTAGTTCCACAGTTCGGTCAGCCGCTTCTTGATTCCGTTCCGTTGCGGGATCGACTCCAGAAACGCGGTCGTGACTTTGTTCTGAGCTTCGACCCACGCGGCGACCTCTTTCGATTGCCGAACGTCGTCTTCGAGCCAGCGATAGGGGTCGGGCACTTTGGTGCCGTGGTACTCATCAACGTGATCCGTCTTCTTTGTTTCCGGATACTTCATCCGCGTGTCTCCTGCGACAGCCAGACCGAACGCCAAGATCAACGTCAGGCCGCCAAAAAATGTCTTGCGAGCGAACTGCATGGGAACCTCCGTGGTACGCTTCGAGAGAGGCAATGCGGCGGAAGGATAGGCCGCTACCACGAGGCAGGCGAGTCTGCTTGCCATCCTCAGACACGCGAACTACACCCCAAGCGATATCGTCGAGTCGTTCGTTGGGACTCAGTTTGAGTTCTGCGCTTTGGCCCGAAGGGTCGCAACTCGAAAGCCCAGGGCAACGCCCTGGGTTTTCGATGTCGAAAGAGGCAAAGCCCTGAAGGGGCGAAACAAACCATCGACGAGAGTGCCGCCCTTTCAGGGCTTGAGAGTTTGCATCCATCGCGTCCCAGGGCTTTGCCCTGGGCTTTCGAGTGATGACCCTTCGGGCCAAAGCGCAAACACAAATTTGAGTCCCAATAAACGATCGTCCGAAACATCTCATTCAGGGCAAAGAGCGATGGACTCAGTGCGGCAAGAGTTGCTGTTGGCGATTCACTCCAGCGGGCGGCAAGCGGTGATCGCTGTCGCGGGCGGCGGCAGTTTGGCGATCTCGGACTTGTTGATCGTGCCGGGCGCGTCCGCGTTTCTGCTCGAAGCGCGCGTGCCGTATTCGTCGCCGGCTCTTACCGAATGGCTGGGCCGTGCGCCGGAGCAGTCATGCAGTCGCGAAACGGCGCTGGCGATGTCGGTTGTGGCGTATCAACGTGCTCGGCAAATGTCGGCTGATTCTGACCTGGCGATCGGCGTTGGCTGCACCGCCGCTCTGGTCAGCGATCGTCCCAAGCGCGGCGAACATCGTGCGTGGATCGCCACGCAAACCATGAACGCGACGCGGTTGGTTGAGTTATCGCTGTCGAAAGGCTTGCGAGTTCGTGCTGATGAAGAGCGACTCGTCGCCGATGCCCTGCTGCGGTTGCTGAGCGAGACCTGCGGGCTGACCTCGTTGCCGGAGGTTGTCCTCCAAGAAGGGGACTCGCTGGTGTGCGCGGGGGGTGTCGCTGATCCGCTGCTGGTGGATTTGGTTGCGGGACGACGGACGTCACTTTGGGCGGTTCCGATAAAGGCACTTACCGAGACCGCGACGCCGGTGAGTTGGCAACCGGAGCCGCCGCTCAAGCCGGCCGGTTTATTAGCTGGCTCATTCAATCCGCTGCATGACGGGCATCGCGAGCTGGTTCGCGTGGCGGAACAACGACTGGGTGGACCGGTGGCTTTCGAGATGGCGTGCGTTAATGTCGATAAGCCGCCACTCGATTTTCTGACCATCGAATCGCGCTGCCGCCAATTCACGGAGCGACCTGTGGTGCTGACGCACGCGCCGACGTTTGTGCTCAAGTCCCGGCTGTTTCCGAACACGGCGTTCGTCGTCGGCATCGACACGGCCGAGCGGATCGTGCAGCCGAAATACTACGGCGATGAAGCCGAGATGATTGCCGCACTCAGCGAGATCCGATCGCAGGGGGGTCGCTTCTTGGTGGCGGGACGGCTCGACAGGAAGTCCTTCCACACGCTGCGCGAATTGGGATTGCCGCCGTCGCTACGCGACTTGTTCGAGGAGATTTCCGAAGCGGAGTTTCGTTGCGATCTCTCGTCGACGGAATTGCGGAGGCGAGGTTCGTAGTGCGGCGAAGCCCAAAGTAGCCGAGTCACTCCGTGACTCGAATCGAGTCACGGAGTGACTCGGCTACTTTGCTTGCGTGCTAACAAAAAAACACGGGCGGATGAACCGCCCGTGTTTTATGGAATCAAAATCAAACCGCGACCAGCTTACTTCTTGCCCGACTTCTCGTCGGCATCGTCGGCGGCTTTCTTTTCCTTCTTGATGACTTCTGGCTCGGCCGTGTCGGCCGCTTCGGCGGAGGGAACCGCTTCAACGACGATCGGCTGAATCACGCGGACGACGATGGCGTCCGGGTTGTTCAGGACCGTCACGCCTTCGGGGATATCCAATTCTTTGACGTGAATCGCTTCGCCGATTTTCAGGCCCTGGACCTTCACGATGATTGCTTCGGGAATGTTGATGGCCAGGCAGTCGACGTGCAGCGCGTGCAACGGTTGCTCGAAGATGCCTCCCGCCAATGCTCCGGCCGAGGTGCCGCGGACGACGACGTCGACGTCGGCTTTGACGCGCTCGTTCGCGTCCACACGCATGAAGTCGATGTGCAACAGTTGGGTGCGGAAGACGTCCCATTGAGTCTCGCGAAGGATCGCGGTCTCGGTCTTGCCTTCGAACACCAGGTTGACGACGCGATGCGTGGAATTCACCAGCGCGGCAGTCTCTTTGCCCGCGAAGGTGACCGAGATCGCATCCTGTTTGTGACCGTAGATATTTCCCGGAACCAACCCCTTCGCCCGCAGACGACGATTTTCCGATGTTCCCAACTTGGTTCGCCGCTCGGCGACCAGATTAATTTCCATGACGCAACCACCTTAAAACGACTGTGCAAACGGACTTTGGAACCCCAATGGGCGGGGCAAGATAGCGGCCTCGTCCCTGCTCCGCAATCAAGCTCTCGGCCGGCTTTTCGCGTTCCATCGAGGCGGTGACTACTCCACGCTGGGGCGTGGCGGATTGGCCCAATGGCCAGTGGGATCGCTGCCGCGGACGACGACCCCCTTCTTATTCCATTCGGCACCGGCGCGGACATCGGGCGTGCAGTAGCGGAGCGTCAGGCCACAGCGGCGGCGATCGGACGTGTTGGCCTCGGAGCCGTGCAGCAGTAAATCAGAGTGGATCGAAAACTCGCCGGCTTGGAGGATGTCGTACACGACCGTGCCATATTGCTCGGCATTGTCGATGCTCTGATTGAGCACGTTGTGGTCGGCTTCGCTGCTGGGCCGGTACGTTAGGTGCCCAAAGTTCTGCGAGCCGGCGATGAACTTCATGCAGGCGTTTTCGCAATCGGCATCGTCGATCGCCAACCAGACGGTGACGGTCTTCGACGGTGTCAGCGGCCAATAGCTGGCGTCCTGATGCCACGCGACCGCTTTGCCATCCTTGGGCATCTTGCAGAAGAAGTGCGATCCCCAGCCGATCACGTTTGGCCCCAGAATGTCCGCCACATAATCAACGATCCGCGAGTTCGTGATGAGGTCGTAGACGTAGCCGTACTTCAAATGTGCGGTGCTGATCGAATAACTGTCGCCACCGGCTGCCAGTACGCTTGCCAGCAAGGCGTCGAAATACTGCCGGTTCCGTTCGGTGCCGGCCGCATCGAAGACTCGCAGTCCTTTCACGTAACCGTCGCGATTAAATTGCGTGATCAACTCGCGGCTGAGCACCTTGGGAGCCGTGACCTGGCTGGGATAGAAGCGCAGGTCGCGTTCCATCTGAGCGAGTTCGTTTTGTTCCGGCAGGATTTTGAAGTTGGGGGCGGCGTTCATGGCGTGAGCGTCTCGAAAATCGTTGAGGAGCTTGACTCGAACCGAGTATCAACGATCCCCGAAGTGGCTGCAATCAGACACTTCGTGGGCACATGCCGCAGTTCAGAAATGACGGATCACCCGCGAGCAGTCTTCTCTGACTTGATCCGTGTTTTCCGTGCCATCCGTGTTTTGTTTCGATCGGTCGGAAACTCAAAAACACGGATGGCACGGATCGAAGTTCGACGCAGCGACGTTGGCAGAATCCTCGCCGCCCCGTCAGGCAGCGAAACATATTCCCTGCTTCAGTTCTTGACTGCGGGTAATTGCGAGATGGCCGCTTCGATCACGTCCCGCAAACTGGGGCCTTTGGATTCAGACCGGCCAGGGGACTTCTCGATTTCCTCAAACAGCGCGAGAGCACGCTGGTACTGGGTTCGGGCTTGGTCGAACTCTCTCTGCTGAGCGAAAAGTTGACCGAGGTTGATCAAGAGGCGGACGAGTTCTTCGTGATATCTCGCGACCGATGGATTCAGGTCACTGAGCTTTTGCACGATGCGAGACGCTTTCGAGTAATCGTCGATCGCCGCCGGCATGAATTGCGGTTCGCGTTGAGCCTGCGCGGCGAACAAATCGGCTCGCAGCCGGTAGCAGAGACTGAGTAAGTATTGGTCGTCGAGGTCACGCGGATTCTCGGTCAGCAGTTCTTCATAGCGTTTGATGGCTTCGTCGATGTTTTCGCGGAGCGCGGCTTCGTCGTTGTGGTCGATGGCGAGGTTCGCGAGGTTGTAGAAACCCTTCGCAAGATCGCGGCGCATGGCTCGGTCTTGGGGATTTGTCGGCAGGGTCTTGTGACGCTGGTTCTGAGCTTCGAGATACAGCGTGCGGGCTTGATCGAGGTTGCCCCGTTTGCGTTCGACGAGGCCGAGATTCATGCGGGCATTCGCGTGCAGTCGCAGGAGATCGAACTTGTCGCCGGCCTTGCTGGTCTTTTCGATGAGTCGCTCACGCAGCTTTTCGGCGGCGGTGAAGTTCTCAGTCGCTTCGTCGAGCTTGTTCCGCTGCGCGGCGACTCGACCCATCGCGGTCAGCGTGTTGCTGAGTGCGCGAGCGTCGGCGAGCGAATCGGGTTGCGCGGCGACTTGTGCCTTCTGCCAGTCGCGTGCCTTGGCGAACCAGTCGAGCGCTTTCTGCGGTTCGCCGAGGGCTTCTTCGATCAAGCCCATGCGGTACTTCGTCGCCGCGAGTTCAAACTGGAGAGCTGGATCGGTCGAGCGGCGTTCCAGGAATCGCTCGTAATAGCCCCGTGCTCGTTCCAGTAGATCGCGGCGAACCTCTTGCAGGCCCGGTTCGTTCAGCAAACGCTCTTCGCTGACGAGCGTGAAGAGATCGTTCACCGCGGACTTTGCTTCGTGGAAACTCTCTTCGCTCCGTTTGCGAGCGGCTTCCGTGCGGACATTGCTGATCCCCAACGCGACTACACCGAAGAGGACGGCGGCGAAACTCACTCCGATCAGCGACGCGACGAGCGGATTGCGGCGACACCAGCGAGCGGCGCGTTCGGGCGGGCTGACCGGACGAGCGAGAATCGGCCGGCCTTCGAGGTAGCGTTTAAGTTCATCGGCCAGCGCGGCGGCGGATTCGTAGCGCCGCGCAGGGGACTTATCCAAGCATTTCATGCAGATCGTTTCGAGATCGCGATCCACGGCCGGATTGAGTTGCCGCAGCGGGATCGCGTCGCTTTCGAGGACTTGCTTCATCGTCTGGATGGCCGACGACGCTTGAAACGGAGGACGGCCAGAGAGCACGCAGTACAGCGTCGCGCCGAGACCGTAGATGTCGGCTGCTGGACCGATGCGGCTGGCGTCCTCGAATTGTTCGGGGGACATGTAGGCTGGCGTGCCGACCGCGTCGCCGGTTTGAGTCATCGCGGTTTCGTCGTCGGCGAGTTTCGCGAGGCCAAAGTCGGCCAGCAGTGATCGGCCGGTTGCGCTCTCCAGCAGGATGTTCTGCGGTTTGAGATCGCGATGCAGGATGCCTTGCCGATGCACCGCCTCGACCGCTCGGCAGATCGGTTCCATCCATTCGGCGGCGACGCGATTCTCGGCGGGGTTCAATCGGATCGCTTCGGAGATGCTGGTCCCCTCGATGTACCGCATCGAGAAGTAGTGCATGCCCGCGTCGCATCCGACTTCATACACCGTCACGAGGTTGTCGTGATTGATCCGCGCGGCGGCTTCGGCTTCGAGACGAAAGCGATCGACGGTCTTTCTCTGGTTCGACAAGCTCATGCTGGAGAGCCGATCGGGGCGGATGACCTTCAGGGCCACCAGCCGATTCACGCTGCGCTGCTTGGCTCGATAGACGATGCCCATGCCGCCCCGACCGAGTTCTTCCAACAACTCGTAGTCGCCGAGTATTTGTGGGACGTCGGACGACGGGCGACGGGAACTGGTTGCCGGCCGCGCGGCGGGTGATTCGACTTGCGTTTCGAGTGCTCCGGCCGGCGCGGTTGCCGAACGACCGGAGGGAATGGAAGTCGACGGCGCGCTGAGCGGCCGCACGAAGGAGACCGGCACGACCTGTGTTTCAAAATCGTCTTGCGAAGCTGGCTGATTCTTCCGATCGGACGACTTAGAAAACTGATCCCCTAGCAGCGTAGTCTCAAAGTTGTTGGCTGGTTGGGAAGGCTCCGTCAACGTGACCTCATTGGAGGGTTGAAACGGAATCGGGACCACCAACGTTTCTTGCGAGGCCGGTCCCTGCGTGAGTTGTCCGGCATCCAGCAAGTCGAACGCGCTGTCGATGATGCCGGACTGCTCGGCAAATCGCTGGCGATATTGTTCGCGCGGCGGCAAGTTGCCGAGCGCCGCGCGATGTCGCAGATCGACGCACAGGAGTTCGAACAGAAGTGCGGAACGTTCGCCGGGAGATTCGGCTTGCCAGAATTCGTTCAGGTCCGGCTGCCGGCCTGACTGCCAAGCCTCATCGAACCCTTGGCAGCGATCGCGCAGCAGACGCTGAAATTCTGGGGAAAACTTCTGCCAGGAACTTCCAGGAAAGTCGCTCAGTGGCGTCAGCATGATATGTTTTAGCTCCGCTCCGGCCCGTGGTCCGCGAACAGGTGCCAGTCTATTGGGCGAAGCCAGTCGGGAGCAGTATTTGGCCGGGGTCAGGCACCGCAGAATTCAGAATTGGCGGGATTGAGTTTTTAAGTTGTCGAAACGAATTGTCCGCCAATTCTGAATTCTGCGGTGCCTGACCCCGGACCCCTGTCGCTGGAAGCCAACTTGACTTTCATTAAGGGCTGCGGCACTCTGTTCGCCGTCCCGCAAGTCCTTCTTTTAGGAGCCTCACATGCGTCGCTTTCGCTGGCTTCCGTGGGTTTATTCAGTGCTCGCCGTGGCTGGAGCAAATGTGTTGCTCAGCGATTCTTTGCAAGCTGGTCCGCTGGACGAAGTCAAAATCCAACGCACGCTGATGCAGCGGTTCGACGAGAATCGCAATGACAAGCTCGATGCCGGCGAGGCGCGTCAGGCGCGGGCGCGGCTCAAGAACTTGATGGAAGATAAATCGGAGCGAGAGATCAATATCCTGACGTGGCGCGACGACGTGCGCGAACTGTTGCAGTCGATCGATCAAGACAACGACAACCGCCTGACCATCGCAGAACGGGACGCGGGACGTAATCTGCTCGACGGTTTGATTCCCCAGGTGGACCCACAGGCCCCGAAGGAACGCGAGGCGTCGAGTTCGGGAGCGGGTCGTGAGCGAGCCACGAATAACTCGGCACGCACCAATCGCGGATCGTCCGGCAGCTATGGTTCTTCGAGCGGCGGTTACGGGAGTCGTGGATACAGCGGCGCGATGGGTGGTGGCGGCTTCGGGAATTCTGGCGGCGGTTATGGAGGCAATTACTCCGGCGGTGGCGGTTTCTCCGGCGGTGGCGGGGGATTCTCAAGCGGTGGTTCCAGCGGAACATTCACGGGCAGTTCTGCGAATTCGACTGGCTCATCCGTCGCGACCTCGACCGGCAGCCTTGGCAGCAATACCGCGATGACCGAAACGATGAAAGGCGTCGCGACCGGTATGGGATCGGAAAAGGTGAGTGGCGGTACCAACACCATCCGGCCGGGCATGGGAGATCCAGGCAGCGGCTTGAGCGGTGGCTTCGGTGGAATGAATCCTTCCGGTTCGGGAACCAATGGATCATTGACTCCGGGTCAGCCGGGAAAAGACGGGCCTGGCGGTGCCAGTTCAGGCACCGGCGCTGGTTCGAATACGCCACCGCAACCGCCTCCGGGAAGTGGAACGATCATTGCCGCTCAGGGAGGACCGCTGGGTGACACATCGCCGATCGCGCCCGGTGCTGCGACATCGCCTGGAGCGTCAACGGGCGGAACTTCGACAACTCCCCCTGCCGGAACTTCCGGTCCACCGGCAACGGGCTCCACGCCCGGCGGAATGCCAACAGCGCCTGCGGAAGGCTTGGGTGGCGGAATGGCTCCCCCGATGAGCCCTGATGGTCCTGCCGCCGGTCCCGGCGGCACGACGACTGTTCCATTCGTTCCAATGCCGAATTTCTAATCGGCGTGATTTGGATCGCATCAATTGATCGCGCGTAAAGAAGCCCGGCTTTTCTAAAAAAGCCGGGCTTCTATTTTCGATGGCTCAGCGGTTGGGAATCGACAGCAGTCGCTTGGATTCGTTGAGCACGAAGTCCACGTCTTGGAAGGGCTCGAAGCTAATGTCTTGCCAGCGCACGAGCCCCGCTCCATCAATCAGAAACGTGCCGTGCAGCGGCAGCTTCTCGAAGTCGTCGTAGGCGCGATACGCCTTGAAGATTTTCAGCTCCGGATCGGCCGCGAGCGGAATCGGAAACGGCGTCGTCTTGGAGAAGTTCGCGATCGAAGTCGCCAGAGATTCCAGATTCTCCGTGCTGATGCCCACGATGGAGATGCCCGCTTGCTGAAAATCATTCACGCGCGGGGCGAACTTCTGCATCTGCTCGACGCAATGCAGACAGCCGGAACCCAGATAGAAAATCACGATGACCGATTTGCCGCGATACTCCGAGAGCGTCAGCATCTTCTCGGCGGACGCGGGCAGGCTCCAATCGGCGGCGGGTGACGGCGACCAACGGAACGGGCCGATCGAGTCCAGCGTGGGCCGCTCGCCCACATCGGTGGGTGGTGCGGCAGCGATACGCCAGTCATCCGGCCAAGCTTGTTCTTTCGCGAACGGAGCCAGCCGCGCCAGCAACGGTGAGTCGAGGTCCGCATGCGCCGCGATGCCGCGCAGCTTCTCGAACGCAGCCTTCGCTTCGGCCAGCTTGTTCATCCGCCGCAGCAGATCGACTTGCACGGCCAACGGCATGACATGCGTGCTGGCGGCTTTGACGGCGGCATTCAGTGACTCGACGCTCTTGTCGTGTTGCCCATACAGGAACTGATATTTCGCCTGCCGCAGTTTCGGAAGATCCCCCGTCTTGTCGAATTGCTCGCGAGCCTTGTCCGTCTCGCCACGAGCCAACAGCAGCACTCCACGCAGTTCCGTGGTCGCCTTCTCGACGGGAGCAATCGGCTCGCGGGACTTCTTCAACTTCTCTTCCTTCGCCTTCGCGACGTCGGCGTCATTCTTGTTCGCCTCGCGAGCCTTCTTCTCTTCCTCGGCCGCTTCCGCCTGAGCCTTCTCCTCCAATTTGGCCGTGATCGCTTCGAGTTGTTTGACGCACTCCTCGACCTGCGGGAATTCACCGCGCTGATAATGAGCGACACCCAGCAGCCGCAACCGTTTGGTTTGTTCCGGCGTCTCGTTGGTCGGTTCGAGATACATCGTGCTCGACAGCGCGACCACATCGTCCCACAACTCGAATCCCTCCAGCACTTGAAACAACCGATCGCGGCCCTGCTTGCCGCTCCCCTTCGTCAGCGAGTTAATCTTCGGATGCCGTGGCAGCTCCAGCAGATTCTTGGCGAGATCCAGCGCGGACTTCTGCCGGCCGAGATTCATCAGGTTGCGGATCAACCACTCCTCATTGTGCGAGTAGTTGTGAATCTGATCGGGCAGCACGCGGTCGCGCATCATGTGCGCGTGATCGGCGCGGCTGCCAGCTTCTTGCTGCCACGCGGAATCGGCCCAGCGGTTCAGTTCCGAGTACGTGTGCCCCGGCATGTGCCACATGTGCGCGATCCGCGGCGCGGCCTGTCCACAACGAGCCGCAGACTCCAACGCCTTCTCCGATTTGTGGTGGTCCCACAAGTGAATTCGATAGTGATGTGCCGGGTGCATTGGCTGCTTCTGAAAGATCTCGCTAATCAACGCATCGACGGCGAACTGGCTCGTGAGCGGCACGCTGCTCTTGCTCTGATACAGGAACACGATCAGGAACGCCTTGGCCTCGATGTCGTCCGGGAATTCGAGCAGCACCTTTTCGAGATCGCGGATATAGCCCTTGCGGCGTTCCTCGTCCTTGCGTTTGTCGTCCTTCAAATACTCAGCCAGCCCGTCAATGAAAAGCTGCTCGCGCCGGCTGGCGGTCCCCTTCTTCTCGGTCGCCTTGGCGATGAACTTCGCTCCGCGAGTGCGGTTCTCGATGTTGGCATACGCCATGCCCCAGTAGGCCATCGCGCAATTCGGATCGAGCATCGCCACTTGCCGGAACGACCGCTCCGCCTCGAAGTACCAGAAGCCGTGCAACTGCCCGACTCCCTGATTGAAGAACGCTTGGGCCTCCGGATTCGCCGATGTGATCGGGAAAGTCACGTTGCCGGTCCCGCCCATCAGGTAGGCCGCCTGACGTGGCCCCTCGTTGAAGACCTCGCCGTGCATCGAATGCCCGGCAGCCGGCGTCTCGAAACACTTTGCTGGCGAGCTCCAAGTCACCAACGTCCAGAAACACGCGGACCACGTCCACCATGCGAATCGGTTTGACATCGGAAAGCCTTCCAAACTTGTCTGCCAACGGTGCCGAGTTTTCACGAACAAGAGACCTTCTTCTATCCGACACGCGGGAATGTTTCGAGCAATTTCAGCAAGAAGTTTGGAGCGGCCGAAGTAATTGCGAGGCATGGGACGCCAACGTCATGTGGCGAGTCAAAAATCTCCCCGATATAAACTCGACACCTTTCAGACCACACTCTCCCACTTTGAAGTGTCACCTTGGAGTCGGCTCATGGCCAAGAAGAATGCCTCGTAATCCGTCGATTGGAAAACACCTCGGTTCCAAGGGAAGTCGTTCTGCTTCGCGGGACGGTTTGAGAAATACGGCCGGGAACGCTGCCGCGACTGGCTGGACCGATACGTCCTCAGCGAAGGTGGCAAGATCGTCGAGAAGTTGACGTCAGACGTCAGCTATCTGGTGATGAAAGAGCCGACGGGGACATCCGCGCATGAAAAGAAAATGGCCCAACTGAATGCCAAAGGGGCGTCGATCGAAGTGATCACCGGCGAGCAACTGCGAGAACTCTTTCTGCCCACCAACGACGAAGTCATCGCCATGTTGCTGGCTGGCAAGAAAGGCTGGGATCGACTCCACAGATGGCTGGGTGCGGCTGGCCATGACTCCGAATCATTCCGGCATGATCCTCCGCCGAATGTCGTCAGGGGCATTTCCTTCAGAGGCGAGAAACTCGAAGGCATGCCGCTGTGGTGTCTCGCGCTGGAGAACGCTGATTTCCGTGACGCGACAGTTTCCGAGGGCGAGCAAGCGACGCGTCTCTTTAGTTTTGGCCCATTGGTCAACTCAAAATTGGACGGTGCGAAGCTCAAGGCGTGGTTCGCGAGTTTCACGAATTGTTCGTGCCGAAAAGCCGATCTGTCCGGCGGCTGGCTGAACTTCTATCAGACGCAACTTTGCAGCGGCGATTTCACGAGCGCCACAATGGTTGGGTTTCACTTCAGCGAAGCCGATCTTTCGGGCAGCGACTTCACGAAGGCTGACCTGACCAAAGCGGATTTGGAGAAGGTCACGGCAAAGTCACTTTGCTTTCGCGGGGCTTGCTTGAAATCGTTCATCGGCAAAGAGGCCAACTTCACCGGCTCGGACTTCGCGAGCGCGGACCTTTCCGGAGCCAATCTGGTCGAGGCGAACCTGGAGGGCTGCAACTTCACCGGTGCAAAACTTTGTGGGGCCGTGCTGACCGGAGCTTCGTTGAAGGGAGCCTGTCTGAAAGGCGCGGACTTCACCGACGCCAACGTCGGTCAGGTCAACTTCGAGGGCGCTGACTGCTCGAAAACGAAGGGGCTGGAGACAACGACGCGGCAACTCCATATCGGGCCGAAACTGAAAGAACTCTCCGACCGCATCCAGCAAGCGGACGAGTTTCGATCAACCATTGATCTCACGACAAAAACTCATCCCGTGCGATTGGCGGTCAGTGGTGGCAAGCAGCGGCGGCATCGCGCCAGTTGGACCAAAGAACTCTGGGCCGACACGCTGACCGATTGGGAGCAACATACCAACTCCGTCGCCGATTCGTTTCTGGCCGCTGTCAGCTCGTGGCCGGATGCGACGCCGTTGCCCAACACCGTGACCGCAGTCGGGAAGAAGACCGGATTGGTCACGACAAAGCTCAAGCAGTTGGCGCTTGAAGCGTGGTGCGAAACATTCGGCATTACCGTCCCGACCGCGGAGGAAATGCAACAACTTGGGCAGGATGCTGAAAGCCAGAAGAATCAGGAGCGAGCACGATTGCTCGCGCGGCTGGATGCACCTGACGGGGTGCAGCAATGGAACAAACCCGACCGTCGCGACCTTGTCGCAGCCACGTCGTTTCCATCATCAAATCTTGCAGGCAAGCAACTCGATGGACTGAATCTGCGGAATATCGAATTCGAAAACAGCAACTTTGAAGGAGCATCGCTGGTTGGAGCGCAGTTGGAATTCTCTGCCTACCGTGGCTCGAATTTTCGACGAGCCAAAATGAGTCGCCTCGAAGGGAAGTGGAGTAAGTTTGACGGCTGTGATTTCAGCGACGCCGATTTGAGCAATGCGGATCTGAACCGCGCTTCTTTGGTGCGCGCGAACTTCTCGAACGCAGACCTCACCGACACGAACCTTCAAGAAGCCAACTTGCGCGGAACGAATTTCACCAACGCGAAGTTTTCTTGGAAGCACGCTTCACATGTCAGAAACCTAACGGGAGCCGAGTTCGATGAGACCACGATTTTTCCGGCGGACTTTGAGTTAC
The DNA here is from genome assembly GCA_945893075.1 of Planctomyces sp. SH-PL62. Classification (GTDB taxonomy): domain Bacteria; phylum Planctomycetota; class Planctomycetia; order Planctomycetales; family Planctomycetaceae; genus SXKJ01. The sequence continues at coordinate 30,739 of CAMDDX010000046.1, forward strand.
CGAAATCGCTGAGTTGGAAAGGCAAAGACATCGACCCGCGCGCGAAGAGTGCCGTGCAAGCAATCCAATCGGCTGGCCCGCTTGACCTGCAGCAGTTCATGACCGTCTTGGAAGCTTTGGTGGATAAGGACCGATTGGCGAAGGCTCTGGCCATGTTGAAGGCGGATCGGTTTCGGTTGTTCGCTCAGACCGATGACGAACAATTGCTGGGAGTCGTCAAAAGTCAGAGCGATCCCGATTTGGTGTATTCGTGCCGGTTGACGAAGGAGGGTGAGTTCGCTTGCTGCACGCAGAACCTCAATGTCTGCGGCGGACTCCGCGGAGCACTCTGCAAGCATCTGCTGGTGTTGATCATCGGCATGACGAATGGAGGCGAACTCGACCCGACCATCGTCAACCAATGGATCACCGCCAGCCGGTTCAAGAAGCCGGTGCTCGACAAAGACGTGATGAGCGAAACGCTGCTCCGCTACAAAGGAGCCGAAGCGGGCGAGGTCGATTGGCGGCCGATGGAAACGATTCCCGAAGACTACTACGCGCTGTGAACCTGGAGTGCGGTGGCTCGACACCGCCCTCCATTCAATTGGAATGACGACGTTGATGAATCAGAAAACGAGGCCCGCCATTTAGAAGTTTTACAGCGTTTCTTGAACATTGAGGGTCGCTATTTCCATTGAATGGAGGGCTGCGTCGAGCCGCAGCACTCCAGGAAGTCTCATGTCCGATATCGACGAAGTCGTGGACACACTGGACCGGCTCAACAGCGAGTTGCAGGACTTGCTCGTTCGGGGACTGCGCGTCTGTGGGCCGGAGCATTTAGGGGCGTTGAAGGCGATTCACTCGGAACTGAGTCGTGTGGGGGCCGAGCATCTGGCCGGGCGGCTGGCGGCACTGACGTCGGCGCTCGAAGCGGACGACCGAAACTCTGCGGCGGCATTGTTGCAAACTCAATCTTCGTTGCGTGTCTTCGAGCGGGTACTCACGTTGCAGGTCGCCGAACAAACATTGACCCCTGATCCACATTCCGAGAATTAGCCGCGCGGCGCTAGCCCCGGTTCATGCCGTGTAACCGGGGCTAGTGCCACATCTCTCAAACAGCGGTGCATGAGGTGAGTGGTTTTTCCAGTTTCTGGCTTTTGGTCAGCTTAACTCGACGATGCGGCGAGACGAATTTGGGGCGGCTTTCCTTTTGCATCGGCTTTCCGGTGTAGGTCCA
>CAMDDX010000047.1 GCA_945893075.1 Planctomyces sp. SH-PL62
GAAACGCTCCGGTGCCCGCTGGAATCTCCGCAACGCCGAATCCGTCTCCGCCCTGACCAACCTCCGCGATAGCAATCAATGGCAACTCTATTGGTCAACTTGCGACACCACTAAAACTTAACACCGCCAAAATCTCTGGGCACACCCCCACGATCGTGATCGTTGCCGCGACCGCGGCCGCCGCGATGCCGACGCTCCGCTTCTGCTGCTTGAACCAGCGAACCGCTTGCTCGGCCAACGTCGAACGCCGAGCCTTGATCGCTCGGCCTTCGGCAAAAGCTCGCAAGTCATCCGCCAACGCTTGAGCCGTCGCGTATCGCCGCTCCGGTTCCTTCGCGAGACACTTCACGATGATCGTCTCAAAGTCGCGCGGCAGGTTCGGACAGATGACGCGCGGAGCCGGCGGTTCGGTCGTGAGAATCTGAGTGATGACCAAGTGCGGCGAATCCCCCTCGAACAGCGGCCGCCCGGTCGCCAATTCGTACAACGTCGCACCGAGACTGTAGATGTCCGTCCGATGATCGACCGGGTTCTTCGACGCCGCCGCTTGTTCGGGACTCATGTATCGCGGCGTGCCGAGGATCACCCCCGCCATGCTCAGCGAGACATCGTCGATCCGCTTCGCGAGTCCAAAGTCGGTCAGCCAAATGCGACCATCGGGATCGAGAATCAAATTCGACGGCTTGATGTCGCGATGAATGACGCCGCGATGATGCGCGTGAGCGAGAGCTTCGGCCGCTTGCAGGCCCCAGTTGGCAGTGCCGTGGCCGACGCTGCTAGCGTCGGCAGCGGACGCTGGCAGCGTCCGCCACGCGTCCGCCAGGCTCCGCCCTTCGATGAACTGCATCGCGTAGTAGTTCACTCCGCTCTCGCAGCCGATGGCGAAGATCGGGACGATGTTCGTGTGATGCAGCGTGGCGACGGTTTCGGCCTCGCGTTGGAAGCGTTGCATGGCTTCACTGCCGGCCGCCGCTCCGTAGCGCAGCACTTTCAGGGCGACGCGACGTTTCAGAGTGACTTGTTCGGCCTCGTAGACGACCCCCATGCCGCCTCGGCCGACTTCGCGCACGATCCGGAAGTCGCCCAACTGTCCCAGCGGTTCCGACGTCGGCCGCACGACCGAGGCTTGATGAATGAACTCGATGCCCGACAAGCACTGTTCGAGTTGTGCCGCGAGATCGGGATGCTCGGCCAAGAGTTTCGCGCGATCGGGCCGCCGGCCGGATTGAAGCTCCGCGAGGTAGCCGTCGAGCAACTCGACCAACTCCGAAGACGGTTCATCGGGACGCAGTGCTTGAGTCGGCGCGACGGCCAATTCCTCGCGGCTCGGCGGCCGTAATTCGGGACGATTCGGGTCGGACGCTGACATGGCATGACTCCGCGATTGAGGATGTCCTACCAGGAAAGGGCCGAACTCTCACGATTCGTCACGCGGAATTTCGGAGATTTTTCCTCGTTCCCTTGGCGGCAACGGGACTGAACGCGATGACGAAATCAGGTGAAAAATGGTTGGGTGAAAAATAAGGCGATGATGCTGCCGGAACTGTTGCCTTGGCGTTTTCAAGAATTGCGTTTCGAGGTTCTTATTTTTCACCCAACAATTTTTCACCTTCGTTTCTGTCCGACGTCACTGGGCGAGCGCGGACTTCAGCGTCTCGGCCAGCCGATTGCCGGCCAGCACCATGCGGCGTCGAGCCAGCGTTCGGCTGTTGGCTCCATCGAGTGTCGAGACGGCCGGCACCTTATCCTCGGCGACTTTTTTGCTGTCGAAGTCGGCATACACGACGAGCGGCAGCTTGCCATCGAGATACACGAGCGTTTTCGCCGCCGCATAGCTCTCGCCCGCCCAGTCGCGCGGTTGCTTGTGACTCGCGAGTTCCTCCAGCTTGTCCGCCGCGAGCGTCGGATCGCGCGACAGCAGATCGGCAAAGTCGCACACCGAACTGAACCGCGAGTCGTAACCCAGGATGCTGTCCCAATAGGAGTGCATCCGCTGCGGCTTCGCCGTCGCGTCCGCTCGGATCGCCAGCAGGTTGCCCCCTTGGTCGCCGTGATCTCCTTCCGGGAAGAGCTTGTCGTCCACCAGCGCGACCGCGTGCAGCGGCTGATGCAAGTCGCCGATCAAGTGAAACAGCCAGCAGACGCGCACCGCTCGATTGGCCTCTTGCGAAACTCCCGCGACGGCTCCGGGATCGGGCTTCAAAACTTTTCGCAGCACCTTCTGGCTCACGTCAATCTGATCGAGGATGTTCGTTTCGTTGGGCAACGGGTCGCGCGGCAAGGCACTCTCGGACTGACCGGCTCGGTACGGGAAATTGACGTAGTGCCACACACCGCGATGAAACTTGTACCGCTCGTGCGTCGCGACCTTCTCTGGGGCAAGGGTCTTCGGCGGACGAATGTAATCCGACCAAGTGGCCGCTCGCAGAAAGGCCCACTCCTCGCGAGCCACATCCGGCGGGCACTTGTCGGTCAGATACGACTCGTAATGCGGATGCTGCTTGAGCACGTCGCTCACTTGAGTCCGCTGTTCGGGACTCATCCGCAACCACGCGATCCGAGCAATCAGCATGTGCCCAGCATCGTTCCAGGCTCGCGCGGGTTCGCTCATGACGATTGTCAAAGCCACCGCCACCGACAACAACAGGCCGCGCTTGTGCCAAAGACGCATTCGGAACATCGAAGACTCCTTCACGGTCAACCCGCTGATGGCTGTCGGCTGATGGCCGAAAGCTGTTATCACACTTCCTCCGTCACAGGATTGAGGATAACGGCCATCAGCTTTCAGCCAACAGCCAACAGCCGGAGAAAACAGATCGGGCAGACTCTCTAAATCTTCCGGCTTACTCAGGGACCAAGATGTCTCAGCAATACCCATTCTTTGAAGCGCATGGCACGCCACGCGAACTGGGCCAGCAACATGGCGAACAGGCGGCCGAACAAATCCGCGGCTATCTGGATTTTCTCGCTGAGTCGCTGCAACTCTCCCGCGAACAACTGCGGCAGCGAGCGTTGCGCTTCCAACCACTGTTCGAGAAGTTCTGTCCTGAACTGTTGGTTGAAGCCATCGGCCTCGCGGAAGGAGCGAAGCTGACCTTGGCCGATTCGCTGGTCGCTCAACTGCGCGGCGAGTTGGCTCAGGTCAGCGACGGAGCTTGTACCACATTCGCCATCGGCCCACGCGGCACTGCGTCCAAGACCACCTTTGTCGGCCAGACGAGCGACAACCCACCGGAACTCGAACGGTTCGGTTATGTGTTGAAGTTGCGGCCGACCGGCAAGCCGGCCATTTTGATGTGGACCTTTGGCGGAATGCTCGGCTACCACGGCATCAACGAGCATGGCGTCGCGCACTTCGCGAATGCGCTCGGCGGCGGCCCGGCTTGGAAGTTTGCTTTGTCACATTACTCGCTCAAGCGATTGATCCTCGAACAGCGGTCCCTGCGCGACGTGCTGCGATTGATGCGCGAGTTCCCCGTCTGCTCGAACGGCAACTACATGCTGGCGGATGGCAGCGGAGCGATTCTCGACGTCGAACTCACCAGCGACGGGCCGTTCGTCCCGGAGTTACAGGAACGATTTCTCGTTCACTCCAATCACTACCTCTGCTCGGAACATGCCTGCGATGCCAACTTTCGGCTCAGCTTGTCCGATTCGTTCCCGCGGCTCGAACGGATGCGGGCTTTGATCGACAGCCAGTTTGGCTCGATCACGCTGGCCGACATGCAGCGATTTCTGGCCGATCACGACGGCCACCCGGTCAGCATCTGCCGACACTCGCACGCCGGCCCAGAAGGACCGATGCTCGGCCCGTCCGGCAAGACCGTCGCCGCGCTGATCGCCGAACCGGAACAGCGTCGCCTGCATGTCACGCTCGGCAATCCGTGTGAGAATCCGTTCGTGACGTACTCATTGTGACGCGAGTCATTCTCCGGCTGATGGCTGTAAGCCGATGGCTGATGGCTGTTATCTCCTCACTGCACCCCAAAATTGGGATAACAGCCATCAGCCATCAGCACACAGCCATCGGCCAGGCAAGGTTGGAAGGCGAAATGATGCCAACGAAACGGTTCGTGATCGCCATTGCGGTGATGCTCGCGGTCCAAGCGATCGTGATGACGTTGACGGCGACTCGGCTTTCGACCACGCATGACGAATACTGGCACGTCCCGGTCGGCCTGCTGAATTGGAAAACCGGCCGCTTCGATTTCGAACCGAGCAACCCGCCGTTGTTGCGAATGTGGGCGACTTGGCCGTTGCTCTTCACATCGGCCGATTCGCCACGCACGGAACCGACCAGCGACTTGAATCGCTTCGGCGACGAATTCTTGGCAGCGAACCGCGAGCACTTTGATCGGTACGTCGTGCTCGCGCGGCTGCCGATCATTCTGCTGACGATCGCGGCCGGAGCGTTGCTTGCACACTGGGCGTGGGCATGGCACGGGCCGTGGGCCGCGTGTCTCGTGACATGGTTGTGGTCGCGCGATCCGACCGTGCTCGCTCATGGATCGCTCGTGACCAGCGATGCCGGCGGCGCGGCGTTTTGGATCGCAACACTGTTCGCCGCGTGGCAATTCGCGCAACGGCCGACAACTCGCAACGCGGTCCTCGTCGGAGTGCTGTTGGGGTTGGCTCAGGCCGCGAAGTTCACGAACGTGTTGCTCGTGCCGTTGGTCGTCGGCTTGTGGTGTCTCGAACGCTGGCGGAATGGGGCGGTCGAACCGCTGGCTCGCCGCGCGGCATTACAGCGTTGGGGCGTGTTGTTGCTCTCGGCGTGGTTGTGCCTGAACCTCGCGTACTTGTTCCGAGGAACCGGCACGTCGCTCCGTGATTTCCAATTTGCCAGCCAATCGGCTCGCGCGTGGCAACAGCGACTCAGTTCGCTGCCGGTGCCGCTGCCTCGTGATTACGTCACGGGCATTGACCGGCAGAAAGCGGTCATGGAGTCGAACCATGCGGTGTTCTTGGACGGTGAATTGAACACGACCGGCTTCGGGCATTACTACTTGATGACGCTGCTCTACAAGTGGCCGCACTCGATCCAGGTGTTGCTGTTGTTGGCCGTGATCCAGTCGATTTGGTCGCGGACCGCATCCGCTTGGCGTCGGCGAATGTGGTGCGTCGTGCCCGCCGTGCTGATGCTCGTCGTCGCGAGTTCGTCTGGGATGCAGTTGGGAATTCGCTACGTGCTCCCGGCGATTCCGTTGCTGCTGTTATTCGCCAGCGAGATCGCGGCGAAGTGGCCGCAGACACGTTGGCAGCCACTCGCGGTGGGTGTCTTGCTGCTGGTCTTCGATCCGTGGCCTACGCATCCTGAATACTTGGCGTACTTCAACGAGTTGGCCGGCGGCACCGAGGGGGGCCGATTTCATCTGCTCGATTCCAATCTCGACTGGGGCCAAGACCTGCACGAGTTGCAGCGGTACGTCGCCGAGCATCCGGAAGTCGAACCGCTGAGCCTCGCGTACTTCGGCACACTGCCACCCGAATCGCTCGACCTGCGGTACGACAATCCGCCGACTCGGCAACCGCGTGCGGGCTGGCACGCTGTCAGTGTGAACTTCGTGATGGGCCTCCCCGGTGGAACACGTAACGGCCACGGAGAAACCCGCGCGGTTTATCCCGGCGATGACTTTTCGTACTTCCGATTCTTTCAGCCGCGACACCGCATCGGAGCGTCAATCGACCTGTATCATCTGACCGATGAGGACGTGTGGCGTTGAGTTCGCAATCAGGGGTCGGGTGTTCGGTTTTTCGGAATTGGCGGGAAGAACGCTGGGATTGCAAATGACGCTCGATCCCGCCAATTCCGAAAAACCGAACACCCGACCCCGCTATAGCTCGCCTCAAAGAACCGCTCGCACCGCTTGGCTCAGCCGCCGCATTCCTTCGCGGAGGCCATCGGGCGATTGCACGCCGAAGCTGAGCCGAATGTGGTTGCGTTGCCGCTCATCGCGCGGGCCGCCGAAACAGATTTCGCCGGGGACGTACATCACTTGCTCGACATCGACCGCTCGGTGGAAGAGCGGTGAATCGAAGCCGGTGGCGATGTGCGGCGGCAGCGTCATCCAGACGTACAAGCCGCCGTGCGGATGGACCCACGAGACACCCGGCAGATCGGCGAAGAACTCGTCGGCCGCAGCCAGCATCGCATCGCGTTTGATCCGATACGCCGCGCGAACTTGCTCCGCATGGATGGCGAAGCGGCCCGAGGCGAGCAATTCCGCCAGCAAATGCTGGTTGAAATTGGCCGAGCCGAAATCTTGGTTGCCTTTCAAGTCGTTGACCGCGTCACGCAGCTCGCGAGGCATCAGGCCGAAGCCGATTCGTAAGCCCGGAGAGAAACTCTTGGAAAACGTCCCGGCATGGATGACGGTGTCTCCGGTGGTATCGAACGACCAGACGCTGGGCAAAAGAAAATCCGTACCGCGACCGTCAGGGAGCGGCCGCACGGCCTGCGATACCGGGCCGCTCCCTGACGGTCGCGGTACGGCATCGGTTCGCACACCGTAATGGAGCTCGCGATAGGCAGAGTCTTCGAGCACATAGATCTTCTCGCCGCGCCGCGTTGACCAATGCTTCGCGATCTCGACCAACTGAACGCGGCGTTCCAACGAGAGACTGATGCCGGTCGGGTTCTCGAATTCGCTGACGACGTAGATCAGTTTCACACGCGACAACTCACCGACGGATTCGAGCCGTTGCAGTTCGGCGTTGAGAGCATCCATCCGCAATCCGTATTCGTCGGCGGGCAGCGCGATCGTGCGTGCTCCCACGCCTTCGAGCACTCCCAGAAACGCGAAATACGTCGGCGCGGCGACGAGGCAGATGTCGCCAGGATCAAGCAGCGCGTCAGCCAGCAGCGCGAGCAATTGCTGTGAGCCGGTTGTGCAGACAATCTCGTCGACGGTGACGGCCCGCTGCGCTGCCGGTGCGGAAGTCTGTTCGAGTCGATTGTGATAATCGGCCAGTTGCTGCCTCAGCCGCAGATCACCCTGCGTCGTGCCGTACTGCAAAGCGGCTCGTGCTCGCAGGTCGTCGGCGAACATTTCACGAGCGGCGGCGATGGATTCGGTCACGGGCAGCGAGGCGGCATCGACCAATCCGGCCCCGAGCGACAAGACATGCGGATGCTCGACCCCTTGCTGCATTAAGAAGCTGATGGCTTGATCGGTCGCCCAGCGGCGGCGCTGGCTGAAGTTCGTGGTGACATTGTTCATGGCGTCGTTGTAATCGACACGGCGAAGGCTCAACCACTCCGTGCGACCGGCTCAAGACGTCGAATCCCTGCGCTTGCAAGCCGACACAGGCTTCCGTCCCTGCGGTTCTGGACGTTATTTTGCCGATGTGATGAGGAGGATTTTGGAGAATGGGCACTCTTGCCCGTCCCCCTCGAACATGAGGACGGGCAAGAGTGCCCATCCTTCCTGAGGCGCTGATCATGCTCACCGTTTTGACCTCTCCCGCTCAACGTTCACGCTTCTGCGATGGAGTGTCGCGTCGCAACTTTTTGCAGATCGGCTCGCTGGCCTGCGGTGGCTTGTCGCTGCCGAGCTTGGTGCGGGCGGAGAAAACGGGAGCGGTAGCGGAGTCCAACAAGTCCGTGATTGTGGTCTACTTGTCCGGAGGAATTGCGCATCAGGACACGGTCGATTTGAAGCCTGACGCTCCGGACGAAATTCGTGGCGAGTTCAAACCGATCGACTCGAAGGTGCCGGGGATTCAGCTTGGCGAGTTGCTGCCGAAGCTGGCGAATTGCACGGACAAAATGGCGATCATTCGCAGCGTGGTCGGGCAGGTCGATGAGCACAGCAGCTTTCAAAGCCTGACCGGACGCACGATGAGTACGGCTCAGCGCGAAGGCTGGCCGAACTTCGGCTCAGCGATCTCGAACATCCTGGGGCCGCGCGATGCGATCACTCCGGCATTCGTGGACTTGTTCCCGACGATGCAGCATCGGCCGTACAACAGCCCGTCACCGGGGATGCTCGGCCCGACATTTCGCGGAGTGCGGGCGGACGGCGAAGACCTCGACAGCATGAAGCTGCGGTTCGTCGATGCGTCGCGGTTCGGAACTCGGCGCGATCTGCTGGCGTCGATCGACGGCATCAAGCGCGACATCGACAGCACGTCGCTGGCCGGTATGGATTCGAGCTATCAGAAAGCGTTCGATGTGCTCACATCGAGCCGGCTGGTCGATGCACTCGACGTCGAGAAGGAAGCTCCCGCCGTGCGTGAGCGTTACGGCAAAGGCTCAGCGAAACATCTCGGCGACGGTGCTCCAATGTGGAACGATCAACTCTTGCAGGCGCGACGATTGGTCGAAGCGGGCGTCCGCTGTGTCACAGTGGCCTACGGTTTTTGGGACACACACGGCCAGAATTTCAAATATCTCAAACAGCACCTGCCGCTGTTCGACACCGGCATCTCGGCGTTGATCGAGGACATCTACGTTCGCGGTCTGGATCGCGACGTGACGGTCTGCGTGATCGGTGAGTTCGGTCGGACTCCGAAGATCAACAAAGACGCCGGCCGCGATCATTGGGCGCGCGTCAACAGTGCGATCCTCGCCGGCGGCGGAATGCGCGTCGGCCGAGTGCTCGGCGCGACAGACAAATTCGGCGACTCGGCCATCGACCGTCCCATCCATTACCAAGATGTGCTCGCCACGCTGTATCACAACCTCGGCCTCGGAGAAGACCCGACGATCACGACCGTCGCCGGTGCTCGCATTCGAGTCCTGCCGACCAGCGCGCGAGTCGTCAGTGAGTTGACGAGTTGAGTTTTGGTTTTCGAGGCTTAGTCATCAACAACCAGGAGACTCTGATGTCTACGGTCATTGAATTAGACGAACAGCAATTGCGGGAGGTCTGCGAGGCAACTCAGCAGGTGGATGCCGCGATTGCCATTCAAACGGCGACGGTCGAATACATTCGTTATTGGAAACGTCAGCGACTCAAGGAACTTGCTGGAAAAGTAGAAATGGATGAGAGCTGGCGCATGATGGACGTCGCCGATTCGGGAGAAAGAACTCGTGACCAAAGTTCTCATTGATACTTGCATGTGGGCAGCGTACTTCAACCGGCCGCAGTCTGCCGTCACTCACGCCATCGACAACCTTTTGGATGACAATCGGGTTGTCTTGATCGGCCCAGTGCTCACCGAAGTGTTGCTTGGGATCAAGAATCCGCATCGGGCAGACTATGTGGCGTCGCAGTTGGAAGGTGTCCAATGGGAAGTCGTTCGCTGGCAAGATTGGAAATATGCGGCAGAACTCGGTCGGCAACTGGCGGCTCGTCACGAGAAGATTCCGTTGACCGACCTGGCGATGTCAGCCATCGCAATTGACCGAGACTTTGAGGTGTATACCGACGATCCGCACTTTGACCTTTTTCCAGCGGTCAAACGGTTTCGATCCGATTGAGCTGGCAACACGAATTCTTTTGGTTCTTGAGTGATCGAACGATTCGAGATAGAGAGCGAGTGAGATCATGCGATTCACTAAAATGCACGGAGCCGGCAACGACTACGTCTACGTCAACTGCTTTGAAGAAAAATTCCCGGCGGACGTTGCGAAGCTGGCCATTGAGATCAGCGACCGGCACTTCGGCGTCGGCGGCGACGGCCTGGTTTTGATTTGCCCGTCGGAAATGGCCGACGCGCGGATGAGGATGTTCAACGCCGACGGCAGCGAGGCGGAGATGTGCGGCAACGCCGTCCGCTGCGTCGCGAAATATCTATTCGATCACGGCATCGCTCGGCGCGAGACGCTACGGATCGAGACGGGCCGCGGCGTGCTGACGTTGCAATGCGACGTGGACGGGGGCCGCGTTCGGCAAGTCCGCGTCAACATGGGGCCGCCGATCCTGAACAGCGCGGACATCCCCACCACGTTGCCGGGCGATCCACCGATCCGCCAGAAGCTGACTGCGGGCGGCAAATCGTTTGAGGTCACCTGCGTCTCGATGGGCAATCCGCACTGCGTGACCTTCGTCGATGAGATCAACGACGACTGGGTGCTGCGAATCGGCCCGCTGGTCGAGCATCACTCCGCGTTCCCGCGCCGCGTCAACGCCGAGTTCATCCAAGTACTCTCGCCAACTGAGTTCAACATGCGCGTCTGGGAACGCGGCTCTGGCGAAACATGGGCCTGCGGGACGGGAGCGTGTGCGTCGGCGGTTGCGGGAGTGCTCGCCGGGTTGACCGAACGCAAAGTGACGGCACACCTGCGCGGCGGCGACTTGCAGCTCGAATGGGCCGAGAGTGGCGAAGTCTATTTGACCGGCCCGGCCGTCGAAGTCTGCAGCGGCGTGTATGAGCCAACGTAGAGTAGACGAGTCACTCCGTGACTCGATTCGAGTCACGGAGTGACTCGTCTACTTTGCGGCTTCGCCGCGATACGACTTCCTCTTGCTGCACTTGGCCAGACGGGCTATCAACCCGCCCTCTTCTCAGTTCCCCTCGCTGATCCCGCCTGCCTTTCGCGGTCCATTCGCTTCCGAGTGAGCCGTCTCCCCCCCTTCGCAATCTGATCTCCCCACGACCATGAATTGTTCCGTCGATCCGAAATGGATGTCGGTTCGTTGGCGCGCTGGCGCGACGATCGCCGTGTTGGCGATCTTCAGCAGCGTGGCCGGTTGCTCGTTGGGAGTCATGGCGGGACGCGCGATCTTCGGCGATCCCAAGCAGGCTTCCGAGTTTCACACTCGAACCGGCACCGACCTGACCAAGACCGACAAGAAATTGCTGGTCATCGTGCGGACACCGCAAGCCATCGAGGGGGACATGCCGTCGCTCGATGTGGATTTGATCGACACGATTTCGCGGCGTTTGAAGCTGCATGGCGTGCAGGTCGTGGACCCGGATCTCGTCGCCAAGTGGATCGATCAGAACGGCGGACGGTTCGATCATCCCTCGGAACTGGCGCGGGAGTTCGACACGAACTTCATCGCGGTGATCGACGTCGATACTTTCAGCCTGCACGACGCCAGCAGTCCCAACTTATTTCACGGCACGGCAGCCGGTCAGATGCAGGTCTTTGAGGTTCAGAACGTCGCCGGCTCGAAAGAAGCTCTGCAAGTCTTCGGCGGCAACTTCCGCAATAACTACCCGCCGCATGGTCCCGTGCCGGTGGATTCGCTCTCGGCCAAGATGTTTCAGAAGCGCTTCGTCGACAACCTGAGCGACCGGCTGGGCAGCCGCTTTTACGACTTCCGCTTGGGCGACGAAATGTGAGTTGGAAAACTCGAAATCCGAAACTCGAAATCCGAATGGCAAGCCGATGACCAACATTCCGCAGACTCCAATCGCTGATCCGCGAACGCGCGCTCGGCGTTCCCGGTTCGGATTTCAGATTTCGAGTTTCGGATTTCGGATTTGCCTGTTGCTGTTGTTGCCGCTGGCACTGACTGGCTGCTTGAAGCCGCTGATCTTCTGGGGCTACCTGCTGGGCGGTCCGCCGTCGATTGAGCCGGACTTCGACATCATGACCAAGAAGTCGATGACGGCCAAAGAAGTCACGGTCGCGGTCGTCTGCTACGCACCGTTGGAGGTCAAGTACGACTTCTCCGCCATCGACCATGAGCTGGCCAAGTATCTGACCTTCCGCCTGGTTCAACACAAGGTGAAGGTCGTCAACCCGGACCGAGTCCGCGCGTGGCTGGACGAAAACGCCGAAAATTGGGACGAGCCTTCTGAAATCGGCAAAGCCCTCGGCGTGAAGTACGTCGTCTACATCGACCTCGAAAGTTTCAATCTCTGGGAAGAGAACAGCCACAATCTTTACCGCGGCCATGCCGAAGGGGTCGTCAGCGTGTTCGAGATCGACGCGGACGGTGAAGGCGAGAAGATCTACACGAAGGAAATCACTTCGCGCTTCCCAACCATCGCCCCGCGAGCTTCCACGGAAGTCCCGTACCCCGTATTCAAGCAGCAGTATCTTTCCCGCCTCAGCGAGGAAATCGGCCGCCTGTTCTACGAGCAGTACAGCGGCGACGACATCCCGGACGCGACTTAGCTGAATGGTTCTGTGCAGCCCGCAATCAGGTTGTCGCGGCTCAATGCGATGTCCGGTCTCCCGACCGCAGTGATGAGCGTTTGCGGCAAAGAGGTCGCTCGGAAGTAGCCAAGCGGCTCTTGCGTATCATCGCGGAACCGCTCCGAGGCCAGCCGAATGTGCTCTGGCACCAAAAAACTTCTTTGCCGTAATGTGTGGTCCTGACAAGTTTGCTCGATTTCCCTTTCCACACATTTTCTAAATCCAAAACGGCTGGCAGTTATCATGAAGCATCTCGCGATGGTGTGCTTATGCGTCTTGACGGTGCTGCAAGCCTCTTGCGTTCAGCAGCAGAATCCAGCGAGTGATGAAAGCGCAAGAGTCGTTGAAGACCCAATGCGTCCCGATACGTCGATCAAGGCGCAGACTTCACACGAAGTGATCGAGACCGTGGCAGAGCGTGGTCCGCCTTCCATTGAGCCGGACTTCGACAGCATGACCAAGAAGTCGATGACGGCCAAAGAGGTCACTGTCGCCGTCATCTGCTACGCACCGTTGGAGGTCAAATACGACTTCTCCGCCATCGACCATGAGCTGGCCAAGTACCTGACCTACCGCCTGGTCCAGCACAAGGTGAAGGTCGTCAACCCTGACCGAGTCCGCGCATGGATGGACGAGAACGCCGACAATTGGGACGAGCCTTCCGAGATTGGCAAAGCCCTCAACGCGAAGTACGTCGTCTATCTCGACCTCGAAAGTTTCAATCTCTGGGAAAAGAACAGCCACAATCTCTACCGCGGCCGGGCCGAAGGGCTCGTCAGCGTGTTCGAGATCGACGCGGACGGCGAAGGGGAGAAGATCTACATGAAGGAAATCACCTCGCGGTTCCCAACCACCGCCCCGCGAGTTTCCACCGAAGTCCCCTACGCGACGTTCAAGCAGCAATACCTCTCACGTCTCAGCGAGGAAATCGGCCGCCTGTTCTACGAGCAATACAGAAACGACGACATCCCGGACGCGACGTAGCCGCAAAGTAGACGAGTCACTCCGTGACTCGAACGTTCCGGTCACGGAGTGACCGATCTACTTTGACTCGCCGAAGCAATACAGATGACCGCTCGTCCGCAGGTAGAGACGGTTGCCGACGATGGCTGGGGTCGCAAACGCTTTCTCGCCGAACTCGGCGGTGTGCAGCGTGCGACATTCGGGGTCGGCGCTCAGGACGGTGAGTCGGCCTTCTTCGTCGATCAGAAACAGTTTGCCGTCCGCGGCGACCGGTGAGCTGTAATAGTCGTCGGTCCCGGACGCTCGGCCTTGTTTGATGTGCTTGCCGTTTTTCAGGTCGAGGCATGCGAAGATACCGCCGTCCTTGATCGTGAAGACGAAGTCACCGACCGCGACCGGTGACGAGCAGAACGGAACCAGCTTCCGTTGCTTCCAGAGCAAGTGCGTTTCGGTCGCCTCCCCCTGCGCCCCCGGTTTGATCGCGACGATCGAGTTCTGGCCCTGCTCGAACAGCGTGCGGAAGTATTCGTATTCGGCTTCGGTCAGCGAGCCGTCTTTGTTGCGATCCACCTGCGGGAAGCGTTGCTTAATGTCTCCTTTAGGAAGTTCGCTTTCTTCGAGCGTGCCGTTGCCGTTCTTGTCGAGGTCTTTCTTGATGACCGAGAACGGCTGCACCGAGATGCGTTCCGACTCATCGCCACCGGCCGCCCAGCCGCCAGTGATTAGCGTCCCTGACTCGGTCAGGAACGGGCTGAGCGACACCATTCGCGAGATGCCGCGTACCGTCCACAGTTCTTTGCCCGTCTCGAAGTCGTAGCCGACGACTCGCAGCGTCGCGGCGATCACGATCTGCTTCTGGCCATTCACCGTCAGAATCAGCGGCGTGCAATAGTTGCGAGGGAACTCGGCCCGATCCGTCCGCCAGAGGACTGAACCACTCCGCTTGTCGTAAGCGGCGAGAAACGAATCGGTGTCGTGGTCCTGACACACGATGACGCGGTCGTCCACGATCTGCGGCGAGCTGCCCGCTCCAAACTCGTTCTTGAACGGCCCCATGGGGACTTTCCAAAGTTCTTTCCCATCGCGGTCGTAGCAGAACAGACCGCAACTGCCAAACAGCGCGACCACTCGCTCATCATCCGCTGACGGGCTGCACTGAGCGTGACTGCCAATGCCATGCACCGCTTCGAGCTTCTCGTGCGGAGCGACCTTCTCCCACAGAGTCTTGCCGGTCGCGCGATCCAGCGCGATCGTCACCAACTGTTTGTTCTTCTCGGCCGTCACGTAAATCCGGTCACCGAATACCACTGGCGATGAATGCCCCGGAGCCAACTCGATCTTCCAGACGACGTGCTTGTCCGGTCCGATCTCCGTCGGCAGCTTCGATCCGGCCGCCGCTCGTCCCGATCCCCCCTCGCCTCGGAACCGCGACCAAACTTCTGCGGCACGGGTTGAAACAGTCGCCGATAAAACGAGGACCAGCAAACAGAGTCCGAACAGATTCGACCGTCTCATAGATGACCTCCGCGTTGATTGGAAATCCGGTTTGGGGACGGCATGATGGGACGTCACCACTGCGAAGAGCAAGCTCGCAAGCCTCACTCCGGCCGAAAGCTGATCGCCGAAAGCCGACAGCCGTTATCCCAACTTTGTCGTTTTGAGAAAGTGAGATAACAGCCTTCAGCCATCAGCTCACAGCCTTCAGCCGATCCAGAAAGAGCCGCCATGACGACCGCACGCCGATTGCGCGAATTGCTCGCCCGACCGGGAATCATCAAGACGCTTGCGCCGCATGATGTCTTCACCGCGCGGTTGCTTGAACAAGCTGGCTGCGAGATGGTGTTCCTGGGGGGCTTCGGAGTGTCGGCCAGCGTCTTCGGTTGGCCTGACGTGGGCTTGGTCACGCTGTCCGAAATGACCGAGGCGGTGCGCCGCATGGCTTTCCGAATCTCGATCCCGCTTGTCGCTGACGGTGATACGGGGCACGGTGATTTGCACAACGTTGCCCGCACCGTGCGCGACTTCGAGCAGGCTGGCGCGGCGGGCATCTTGCTGGAAGACCAAGTCAGCCCGAAACGTTGCGGGCACTTCGCCGGCAAGCAAGTCATCCCGGTGGATGAGATGCTCGGCAAGCTGCGTGTCGCCTTGGACGCTCGCCACGATCCCGACTTCGTGATCTTCGCCCGCACGGACGCGCGAGCGGTCGAAGGACTCGACGCCGCCATCGAACGCGCTTGCCGTTATGGCGAACTCGGAGCGGACGTCTGTTTCGTGGAAGCGCCGCGCAGCCGAGAAGAATTGGCTCGCATCACTCGCGAGGTGCCGTATCCACAACTCGCCAACATGCTGCTGGGAGGAGCGACTCCGATCCTCGGCGCTGACGAGTTGCAGCAGCTTGGCTTCAAGATCATGGTCGATCCGGTCGCGACGCTGCTGGCCGCCGGAGCCGCCGTTCGCAAACTGGCCAGCACGTTGCTCGATCAAGGCCGAGTCGATTCGCTCACGAATGAATTGCTGACCTTTGATGACGTGAAACAGGCTCTGGGGTTGTCTGAATTCCTGCGATCCTGATCACGGTGCCGCGCGATATCGCGACACTAGCCCGACGCGCGAGCGAGGGGTTTCAGGCGAACGCGGCCCCTCGCTTGCGCGTCGGGCTAATCTCGCCGCAGATAACCGGCGGAGGACTCGAAGTATTTGCGTCGGCGACGCTGCTTCTCCGGCGCGGCGGCATGGGCTTGTTGCAAGTCGGCGAGATTCGCGTTGCAGACTCGGCAGCCGACTGTTTGCAGATGGAATTCCAGGTACTCGCGCTGAGCGCCCTCGAGCGCGCCGAGCAGATACGCACCGAGTTGGCTGCGAGTCGGACAGCTCAAGCGGCCGCGCCGCCAGACTTCGCCGACAGTAACGCCTCCTTGGTCGGAGTCCCGCGCGAGCGTAGCGAGTTGTTGACGCAACGGTTCTGAATCTCGCAGCGTTCGTTCGATGGCTGCCATGCGCTCGGCCGGCAATTGCTCGGCGAGATAGGCTCGCAGTTCTTCTTCGGTGATGGTGGTGCGAGGCATGTTGTTGCTCACTTCTTCTGCCAGCGTTGCCAGGCGAGGCCGGGGCGTTCGACACGAAACTTCACCAACCGAGTCTGTTCGACCTCGGTGACATAGACCGTGCGGCCGTCGGGGCCGCCGAAGCAGATGTTGCTCGGACTTTTGCCGAGCACGTCGATCTCGCGGAGCACTTCCCCCTTCGGCGAGACAATCGCGACGGTCCCCTTGCCGTAGCGAGTCACGTACAAGTTGCCGTCCACATCGCAGCGCATGCCGTCGAAGCCGTGATCGGGGAATTGCTTCAGCAGCCGTTTGTCTTTGAGTCCGTCGGCCGTGATTGTGAAGGCCCAAATGCCGCGTTGAACGCTTTCGTTGACGTACAGCGTCTTGCCATCCGGACTGACCTCAATGCCGTTCGTGGTCCCCATGTCGGCGGCGACTTTCGTGACTTTACCTTGTCGGTCGATGCGCCAGAGTTGGCCGGTGCTGTTGCCCCAGTTGGGATCGCTGGCCCACAGCACTTCGTCCGGCCCGATGGCCAGATCGTTTGGCTGGTTCATTCCGTCTTGATGAGCGAAGACGGAAATCTGCTTCGTCGTCATGTCTACCCTGAGGACGTTGTGGTTGACGTAATCGGCGATGAACATCGCTCCCGCGCGATCGAAGACGATTCCGTTGCCGACGCTCTTATTCGGCAGCGTGATGAAGATCTCGCCCTTCCCCTGCGGCGTGACCTTGCCGATGGTCCCGTCCTGTTGGAAGTTCACGGCGTAGACATTGCCGGCCGAGTCGCACTGCGGGCCTTCGATGCCAGCGGTGAACTCCTTCGGCTGAGTGAGCGGTTCGGCGACGAACCGTTTTTCTTCTGCGATCGATCGCCCCGGCAATGACGAAACCGTGAATGCAACGAAGAGAACTCCCCACAGACGGCGATTCGCGCAGAACCTCAGCATGAATGACTCCTTGTGAGCAAACCTATGAGACACACAGCGACGATCCATTCTGCCACTCGTCACTGACAGCAGCAATCAGCCGGCCGGGGGATTCGAGAATTCCTGAATCATCGCCTCGAACTGTGCTGTGCGTGATGGATCGAGACCGGAGAGTTGCGACCACTCGCGACGAACCCACTCCAAGTCGATTTGTCCGACATTGGCTGCCAGCAGTCCCCGCACGTCGAGTTGATCCTGCGGGCGAAACGCGATCAGCTTCAGGAGCAGCAGTCCTTCCACTTCGATCACTCGCAACTTCAAGCCTTGGAAATCCACTTCAGTGGCTCGTTGCAGGATACTGTCGAAGATCGGCAGAACGGCTTTCATGAAATCGATTCGAACTCCCGATCCACTTCGCAGCGGCATCAAGCCCTCGTAATTCCAACGCTGAATCGCGTCGGGCAGATCAATGGGAAAGCCGTTCGCCTCCAACTCTTCGAGGAAGCCGGGCAGGGCCAGTTGCGAAATCGACATCATGAGATCGATGTCTTGGGTGGTGCGGACGCGCCCCCGCGCGACCACCGCCAATCCTCCCATCAATGCGTATCGAACACCCCGACGCTGCAAGATCTCGGCGACCATGCGCAAGGTGGCGAGCAGGTCATTATCGAGATTGCTGGGCGAGTTGTTGTCGGAGGAAGCCACTCATGCACCTCTGCCATTCGGCTTCTTGACGTTCCTGAAAGGGATCGTGACGCAACGCCGCCCGCCCCGCCTCAAAGGCCCCGGCCACTTCCAACATTTTCCTGACCGCCAATAGGCGTTGCTCCGGAGTCCAAGATCGCGTCTCCGCGACATCTTGCCAAATGCGATCTGTGTCGGAAGGGAATTTGATGGGTAGTTCGTTCACGGCGATTCTCGGACGACTTTACGAAGAAAGCAGGGATCGAGGAGTCAGATCCTCCCACCATCATGCAGCCCATTCATCTCATCGACAAGATGCGAGGTGAATCGTCCGTAGAAATGGTGGCGGGCGTTGCGTGAAAGCGATCATGCCGGAACGGTCGCCGCCTCCTGAGCACGACGCTCGGCGAGTTGTTTCAGAACAGAAGAGACCGCATCGGCCACGGGGACTTTCGTCGGGGCGGAGTCGGTGCGCCATTTGAGTTCGATAAGGCCCTCTTGCAGACCTTTGCTGCCGATGACGATTCGCAGGGGGAAGCCGATCAGGTCGGCGTCTTTGAGTTTTACGCCGGCTCGCTGAGGGCGGTCGTCGAGCAGGACGTCGACTCCCGATTGCCGGAGTTGTGAGTAGATCGACTCGGCGGCTTCGACGACTGGTTGTTCTTCTTGCACGGGGGTGACGACGACTTCATAAGGTGCGACAGCGAGCGGCCAGATCAGGCCGTTCGCATCGTTCTTAGTTTCGGCCAGCGCGGCGATGATGCGGTTCACGCCGATGCCGTAGCAGCCCATGATGATCGGGTGCCGCTGTTCCTTCTCGTCGGAGAAGTTCGCTTCGAGTGCGACCGTGTACTTCGTGCCGAGCTTGAAGACGTGGCCGATCTCGATGCCGTGAACGAGTTCGAGCGTCCCGTCTCCACGCGGACTGGGATCGCCGGCGACGGCGTTGCGCAGATCGTGAGTCGTCGTCAGCGAGTAGTCGCGGCCGACGTTCACGTTGACGATGTGGTGGTCCCCCTCGTTCGCTCCGGTGATCGCGTTGACGATGACCGGGACGTCGTGATCGGCGATGACCTCGCATTTGATGCCGACCGGGCCGGCGAAGCCGACTGGCGCGCCGGTCACTTGCAGGATGACTTCCGGCGTCGCCATTTCGAGCTTCTTCACTCCGAGGGCTCGGCGGATCTTGCCCTCATTGGCTTCGTGGTCGCCGCGGATCAGGACGGCGACCGGCTTGTCGTCGGCGGAGAAGATCAGCGTCTTGACCATTCTCTCCGGTTTGCATTTGAGAAACTTGCAGACCGCTTCGATCGAGCCGACGTTGGGCGTGTGCAGTTTCGTGAGCGGCTTCGCATCGGCCGACGTGGCGATGGTCGGCGGAGTGCGGCCGGTGTCGGCGCGTTCGAGGTTGGCGGCATAACCGGTGGTTCGGCAGTGGACGATGCGGTCCTCGCCGTTGTTGGCGGGGCACATGAATTCGTGCGAAGCGTCGCCGCCGATCGGGCCGCTGTCGGCTTCGACCGGCAGGTATTCGAGACCGCAGCGGGCGAAGATACGGCAGTACGCGCGGTACATCGCTTGGTAAGTCTCGTTCAGCGATTCGAGACTGGTGTGGAAGCTGTAGGCGTCCTTCATCAGGAATTCGCTGGTGCGGAGGATTCCGAACCGCGGCCGCTCTTCATTGCGGAACTTCGTTTGAATCTGGAACAGGTTCAGCGGCAGTTGGCGATAGCTGCTGATGTGCTTCGCGATGAGATCAGTGACGACCTCTTCGTGAGTCGGGCCGAGAGCGAAGTGGGACTCGCCGTTGCCTCGGCGTTGCTTCCAGTTGAATAGGACGTTTCCGAACGCTTCGCGGCGTCCGGTGCGGACAAAGAGGTCAATCGGCTGGAGCGCGGGCATGTGGATTTCGATAGCACCGGCGGCTTCCATTTCCTCGCGGACGATCGCTTCGGCCTTCCGCAACGCTTTCCAGCCGAGCGGCAAATACGTGTAGCTGCCGGCCATGAGCTGACGGATGAGGCCGGCTCGGAGCATTAACTGATGGCTGGGGACTTCGGCGTCCGCCGGGATTTCCTTCATGGTTGGGATCAGAGTCTTGGACCAGCGCACGTCGTCCTCCTTGGGAGAATTAGCCGGAACGCGCTAGCGTCCGGTTCGTGTAATCGTCGGGAAACCGGACGCTAGCGCGTTCCGGCTGATTGTTGGCAAACATGAGTTTGGGGCGGGATTCTAGCGGGGCAGACGCGAGGCGACAGGTTTCCTGCCCAGAACGAATTTGACGATCCGAAACTGTGACCTAAGTTCCACAGGCCGGAACCTAAAGAGGAGATGGTCAACGTGTGGAACGAGAATGACGACGTAGCAACGCTCGACCCGACGACGCCAGAAATCGGCGGCGGAGGCCCAGCCAGGCATTATCCGACGGCCTCGTCGCGATTGATGTTGGACTTACTGCGCCTGTCGCGAAGCAGCAATACCTCAACGTCTGCGGGCTCCAATGCGGATGCTCTGGACGGTGTGATCGCCCGGCCCGTGCTACGGAGTTTGCTCGCGGCGCTGCGGCTGCGCGATCCCGCCACGATTCAGCATGTGCGACGCTCGGCGCAGTTCGCAACGGGCTTGGCCCGGTTTATTGGCTGGGACGGAGCCGCTCTGCGCCGGCTCGAGATCGCTACGCTGCTGCATGACATTGGCAAAATTGGGGTGCCGGACCATGTGCTGTTCAAGCCCGGTCCGCTGAACCCCGCCGAGGAAGAGCTGTTCGCCTTGCAGCACCATGTCGGCATCGACGTGCTGCAAGCCTGCCGAGTCCATCAAGAAGTGCTGGAGATCATCAACCAGGCGACTCCGAACTACGACAGCGGACAGCACGGCAGCAAGGAACTCCACCTGGGTGCCCGCATCTTGGCGATCGCCGATGCCTACGATTCGCTGTCGCACAAGCAGGTCTACCGCGAGGCGAAAACGCATGCCGAGATTCTGTCGATTTTGGCCGGCTCGGCGGGAACGCGGTTCGACGGCAACCTGGTCAGCGTGATGAACCGCTGGATTCAAGCCGCAGGGACGCCGTTCAGCCGCGAGCCGCAAGAGGCACCGGGAGCCAACGGCGCGGGCTTCTTCCAATTGGCCGAAGAGATGCAGGCCAGTTCGATGTGTCACATCTTCTCGTACTTGCACACGCTGGAGAGCATGTACGACGGGTTCTATCTGGTCGAGTCGGACTTGAAGTTCCGCATCTGGAACACCGGCATGGAACGACTGCTGGGCCAACCCGCGTCGAAGATGCTGGATCAGACCTGGACCAGCCGCCAAGTCGAATTCGCCGACAAGCAAGGCCGCCCGCTGGCTGACTCGTCGCACCCGCTGCGCGAGGTCATCAAGAGCGGCAAAGCCCAAACCGCGCAGGTCCAGGTGCGGCACTTGGATGGCCGCTGGATCAACGTGGAATTGATGTCCGTGCCGCTGATCGATCACGACGGCAGCCTGCAAGGGGTTGCGGAAATCTTCCGCGACATCTCGCAAGATCGCCGCCGTCGCGCCGAAGACAAAGACCTCCGCAAGCAAGCCACCCGCGACTCACTGACGGGAGTCTTCAATCGTGGCGAACTGGAACGGACGCTCGAATCGCTGATCTCCGATTTCAATCGCGACTCCGCCCCGGAACCGATGTCGCTGATTTTTCTCGACGTCGATAATTTCAAGCGGATCAACGACACATACCTGCATCTGACTGGCGACCAGGTGCTGATCGGCCTGGCGAAGCTATTGCAAAGCGAGACGTACTCCGGCGAGATTATCGGCCGCTACGGCGGCGAAGAATTCATCGTCATGTGCCCGTCCACCGACCTCAAACAAGCCGTCGTGAAAGCCGAACGCCTGCGCCGAGCGATCCGCGATGCGGCCCTGAGTACCGTCAAAGAACTGAAAGTCACGGTCTCCTTCGGCGTGACGGAAATTGAGCAGGGCGACACGCTCGACGACGTCTTCCGCCGTGCCGACAAAGCACTCTTCACCTCCAAAGAGAAAGGCCGCGATCGCACGACCGCGCTGTCGAAGCGAGAGTTTCTCAGCGGCAAGTCCGAGACGCTGCAAGCGGAAGCCGCGCCGACCTACACGCTCGACGGGACGTTCCTGGCGTGCGTCACCTCGGACATGATCGTGCTGAAGCTCGGCAGCTTCGTCCGCGAGCAAAAGGCGCGACTGGTGAAGACCGAGCAGGGCCATGTTGTGATCCGCGTCGGCGGGACATTCCTGTTGCCGATCTGGGGCTCCAATGAAAGACACCAGTCGGTGGAACTCGAAATCAAGTTCGGCCCGCCACCTGCGGACGTGGTCCTCCCCACGAGGCAGGGGGGCATCGAGCGGACTTACTTCCAAGTGCAGGTCAAGCCTCGCGGCTGGCCTCCCGATGTCGCCACCTTCCAAGAACGTGCCCGGAAGACCTTCCGCTTACTGAAGACCTACTTCGTCGCGGATTATTAGGCTCTGTAACGCAAATCAGCCGCAGGGCGCTAGCCCCGGTTCGGACTGTTCGAACCGGGGCTAGCGCCCTGCGGCTGATCCGATTTGCGGGCCAGGGCGCAGAGTCGTTTCTACGGCAGTTCGCGAATGCGCAGCCCCTTGAACTCCACCGGCGAGCCTTCTGATTCGAGACACATGAAGCCTTTACGCGGCTCGCAGTTTTCGCCGCCGGAGACTTCTTCGCCGTTGACCCACAACCGCACCTCGCCGTTGATCGCGCGCACGTAGTAGTGGTTCCACTCCCCCACCGGTTTGGTGACACGTTTGGTCGGAAAGCTGCGGCTGCTGTCCGGTTTGCCCACAACGTAGGTCGAGCCATCGTCGCGCGTGTAAGTGATCTGCGGAGTGAAGGCTTTCATTTTGGACCCGCCGACGGGAAACACATCTCCGTGGCTGGTGAACCAGTCGGAAGGTTTGCCCTTCGATTTCTCATAGTTCGTTTCGTAGCCGATGTCCAAGACTTGCACCTCAATGCCAACCTTCGGCAGAGCGTTCGGCTTCAAGTCCTTCATGCCTTCTTCGGTCGCCCACAGGAAGATGCCGGAGTTGCCTCCCGACTTCAAATGCCGCCACTGCGCGACCAGTTCCAGATTCGTGAACTCCTTAGTCGTGCGAATCACGCCGACCGGCTTCCCCGTGCATTGAGCCAGTCCGTCCTTCCACATCCACGTCTCCGGATCGCAATTGACGTTGACGAAGTCCGCCTCGCCCAAGTCCCGCCAACCCTGCCCTCGCCCATCAATGAAGGCTTTCGGCGGAGCGGCCGACTCCTCGGCGAACGACGCTGGCGTCGCCCAGCAGAAGCCGCCAACCAGAATCGAAAACACGGCAATTTGCGAGAAGCGTTTCATCGGTGAAATCCTTTTGGCAAGAAGTGATTCAGGACGGCCAGAAGTAGAACGCCGCTCCGATCAAAAACACAAGCGATTGCGCATGGCCCCATCCGGCTTGCCCAGATGGTGAATCTGATGGCGGGCTAGCCGGGATTATTCATGGCCTCGAACTGGAGGAAACAGACTGCCGCACACTAACCCGACGCGCAAGCGAGGCTAAGCCGTCACGAGCGCCTCGCTTGCGCGTCGGGTTGGTGTGGAGCCATGAATAATCACGGCTAGCGTCTTGCGGTTCAAGAATGCGCTTTTAACACGGATGGCGGAGAGAACTTCACACCAACTCGCGGAGCGGTGAGCCGCCGTTGGCCAGCACGAAGTGTGGGCGGCCTCGGTTGTCGAGATATTGCACGTCGAGCGGCACGCCGAAGTGATGGAAGATCGTGGCGGCAAGATCGCCTGGTGTGACGGGACGCTCACGGATGGTGCCGCCATCGGGTTCGCTCGCGCCGATGACTTGGCCGTGTCGGAATCCGCCGCCAGCGAGGCACATCGACATGATGTTCGGCCAATGATTGCGGCCGTCGGTGCTGTCCTGAGTTCCCATTTGCGGAGTGCGGCCGAACTCGCCCATCGCGATCACCAGCGTGTTGTCGAGCAATCCTCGCTCATCCAAATCGTTGACCAATGTCGTGACGAGATGATCGAACAGTGGCAGCAACGGGCGGAGTCCCTTGCTGATGCCGCCATACGGCGGAATGTTGTCGCCGTGCGTGTCCCACGTCCCCGATGCGGTGTGATAGCTCAGGTCCAGCGTCACAAACGCGACGCCAGCTTCGACGAGACGTCGCGCGATCAATGCCTGCTGACACCACAAATGTTTGCCGAAGCGTTCGCGAGCTTCGGCGGACTCGCGCTCGATATCGAAGGCGGCTTGTGCTCGGTGGCCGAGGACCATGTCTACCGCTTGCTGCTGATACGAATCCATCGCGGCCAACGAACCACCTTGATCGAGGTCACGTCGCAGCCGATCAAAGGAACCGACCAACGAGCGCCGCTCGGACAAACGGTCCAGCGACAAACCCAACGGCAACTGAAACGCCGCCGCTTGAGACATCTGCCCCGTGTCTTTGCCGACGAGGTCATAGATCGGCAGCCGCGTCGCCTGGCTGGCGAGGAACGGGTCGTGCTGCTTGCCGAGGTATCCCGCGAACGCCAGATGCGATCGCGATCGCATGAAGGCGACATACGGCGGCATCGACGGATCATTCGCCCCGTGATGCTTCGCCACGACCGACGCCAGAGCCGGATACTTCGCGGCTTCTTTGTTGATGCGCGGTTCGTTGGCGAGATTCGCCGTCTGCATAACCATGTTCGGTTCGTGATTCGAGTGCTTGCAATCGACCGACCGAATGATCGTGAACTTGTCGAGCATCGCGGCTTGCTTCGGCAGGTGCTCACATAAGATCGTGCCGGGGAGCTTTGTCTGCGTCACTCCGAACGGCCCGCGATTCATGAAAGGCCGATCCGGTTTTGGATCCCAGGTGTCGATATGACTAGGCCCACCAGCCATCCAGAGCAGGATGACGCTCTTGCCGGTCTTCGTTCCGCTGCCGGCCTTCGCCTGAGCCTTTAACAACTCCGGCAAGCTCAACCCGGCGAGACCCGCCACGCTGGCCTTCAACATGCCGCGGCGATCGGTCAGCGTCAGCCCTTCGCGGGCGGTGCCGTGATAATTCTCGAAAGCGTGCGTCTGATGCGCCGCCGTTCCACAACCGAGGAGCGATTTCACGAGGCCACCTCTTCCAATTCCAGAGTCACTTCTCGCCGAGAATCGAGCTTCCCTTCGTAGACCGCCATTTCCAGGTGGAGCCTGGAGATGAGCTTGCGGATGCCGCACCGCACCAAGCCCTTCTCGGGAAGCGGATGATCTTGTTTCAGACGCTGCAACCACTTTTCGAGATGCTCAAGCTGCGCTTGAACACATTCGTATTCTGTCGCCGTCGAGATCATAGCCTCACCTCCACAATTCCCTTCCGATGGTCAACAGACTCACGAATGCGGCTGAAGGTTTCAACCCATTCTTGCCAGTCATCGGCATCGTAGGCGGGAAAGAGTTCTTCGGGATATTGTGTCATGAGCATTTGTTCGATCATCATCGCCGGCTCCTCGCGGAACGCCACACGATCGTGAAAGTTGTCCGGTAGCCAAATCACGGCGTCAACATCATTCGGCTCAGCTTTGGCCGTGACGAAGCTGCCGTCGATCAAAAATCGTTTGGCGCGGATCGCTCGGGCGAGCGCCAGCCAAGTCTGCACGCGAATTCCCAGTCGTCGCCGGCACAGGTTCTCGGAACCGAACCGCTGGAGCAATTCGGATTCGTCGCAGAGATGGAGACCCGCTTGGAGATATCCATCCGCCAGGAATTCAGGAAGTGCCATGCGATCCGCCTCCAGTGTTGGTGATTGAATCGGCCAGACGAGGGGTTGGCCATCGACTCGAAACGAAAAATCCGAATCGACAGGCTGCTCTTTCCGCGATTTGCCGAGCCGTGATACGGTGCGACTCGCAAGTTCAAGCAGTGCGAATGGAGTCGCCGCATGTCTTCACCATCCACGACAGACCAGCCCAAACGATTGGCAATTCCGCGCAGTCGGCGACTCGTCATCGACCTGTTGCGGTTGAGCCAGCAGGTGCCGACGACGGCTCACGACCGGATCATCGACTTGAGCGTCGTGGCCGCCGCCCGCGAACGAGCGGCTCAACGCATCTCCTGGTCAATCTTATTCATCAAAGCGTTCGCCATCGTGGCGGCGAAGTATCCGCCGTTGCGGCAGATCTATATGCGTTGGCCGTGGCCGCATCTGTATCAGCACCCCAACAGTCTTGCGATCGTGGTCACGCATCGCGAGTTCGAAGGTGAGCCGTGGATTTTCTGGTCGAAATTCTATCAGCCTGAGACGACACCGCTGACTCAAGTGCAGGCGCGTCTGAATCGTTACCTCACGGAGCCGGTCCCTTTCGCCTTCCGCAAGCAGTGGGAGATGAGCGCACTGCCGTCGTGGCTGCGACGAATCGCCTGGTGGACTCTGCTCAACATCTCCGGACAGAGACGAGTCAAACGCTGCGGCACGTTTTTTTTGACGACGATCAGCTCGCGCGGGGCTGAGATTCGGCATCCTCCCGGATTCTTGACCAGCGGCCTGACGTTCGGCCCCATCGACGAGCGCGGCTGCTCGCGGGTCACGCTGGCTTACGATCACCGCTTGCTCGACGGACGCATGGTGGCCGACATTCTCGCCGATCTCGAAGAAACGCTGAACGGGGCGATTGCCGATGAGTTGGCAACGATGCCAGTAGCGGATTGCCTTGCGGCGTGAGTGCGCGAAGGGGTCGGGAGTCTTTTTCAGGTCGGCGTCGCGCTCTTTGACGACGAATGACGAACTGACATACAAGAACCATTCGGCCGACCTGAAAAAGACTCCCGACCCCGTTCACGCGCGGGTCGTGGCCCGGACGGAATCGCGGAGGTTGCCGCCGCAGCGAGCAAAGAACTCGGCAAAAGGTTCCAGCGTCAATTGCAGACCGAGTTCCTGACAGCGCGCGGAGATTTGTCCGCTGACTCGCGCGAGATCGAGCGACATCGGAATCGCCAACTCAAGTTCCATGACGAAGGATTGGTCACGCTCACAACGCTCGGCGTAGAGGTTGCGAATATCGACGCTCAGTTCCGCCATCTTGGTCGCGAGCAGGCGCAGCATTCCCGGTTTGTCCGAGCCGCGTACGGTCAGCACGTACTTCACGGTTGGCGGCGTCAGGATTCCAGAATCGGCCGCCGGTTCGGTCAAACGGACCTCGACGGCATACGGGCGGCACAGGTCGCGTATGTGATCGGAGACGATGCTCTCGGAGCGATCATCGGGAAAGTCGGCCGTTAGCAGGATCGAACAAAACGGCTGCATCACCGAGATATTCGCTTCCCACAAATTGCCGCGCAGTTCATCGAGCGCCGTCGTCACGGCCGCTAAGACGCCGACCCGGTTTGATCCCGTAAGCGAGATGATGTAGCGTCTGGCCATGCTTGAGCTTCCTTTGAGAGACGGGGTCGGGAGTCTTTTTCAAGTTGGCGGTCAAGATTCCGAATTCTTGACCGACCATAGTCCGCCAACTTGAAAAAGACTCCCGACCCCTTCGCGATCATCTTCCGAAAGACATCCCATGACGTCGATGCCACGCCTTGTTTCTCTGGCGATCTTAACGAGTCTGATCGTCTTTTTGGGAATCACTTTCTATCAGATCGTGGCTCCGTTCCTGTTGCCGCTGTTTCTGGCGGCGGTGACGGCGGTGTGGTGTCAGCCGTTGTATGGTCGCTGCCAACGCAAACTGGGTGGTCGCAACTGGCTGGCTGCGGCGGCGACGGTCACGATGGTCTGCACCGTTTTGTTTGTGCCACTGGTGCTGGCGGTGGTGACGGCGGCGATCCAGTTGCGAGACTTCACCTCACGACATCAAGCCACGATCACGTCGAACTTCGAGAAGCTGCAACACACGGATCGGCCGTCGAACGATGAGCTCAAGGAAAAGATTCGCGAGATGGCGGTCAAGGCGTTGGACTTTGCCAAGCCGGTTCCCGACGCGAACGCGACCGCCGAGGAACGAGACCAAGTACTCGCCGAGCGGCAGCAGGTTTTGGATGAGCTGGACCAGAACCTGATTTCATTCTCGGAGGACGCCGGGCAACACCTGCAAGAGTTGGCGATGAAGAGCTTGGGCCTGGCGGCCAGCGGCGGTTGGGGTCTGACCACGAAAACCTTTGGCCTGTTGGGAGCCCTCGTCGGCGGCTTAGTCGGGCTGACGATGTTTCTGATCGGCTTGTATTTCTTTCTCGTCGACGGGGCACCTCTGCTGGCGGCGACCGAGAAGCTGATCCCCATGCAGGTCGAGTATCAGCGGCAGCTCTTGAATGAATTTACGCGTGTGATGCAGGCGGTGGTCTCGGCGACGATGTTCTCCGCGATCGCTCAAGGAGCGGCGACGGCGATCGCCTTGTACTGCGTTGGATTTCACAACTTTTTCTTGCTGTTCGTGCTGGCGACGTTCGCGTCATTGATTCCCGTGGCCGGGACATGGTTGGTGTGGGCACCCTGCGCCGTGTGGTTGTGGGTGGACGGGTCGCATGGCTCGGCGATCTTCCTCACGGTGATCGGCATCGTGGTGGTTGGCGCACTCGACAACGTCATCAAGGCGCGCGTGTTGGGCCGTGACGCGGACCTGCATCCGCTGCTCGCGTTTGTCAGCGTCTTTGGCGGCATGCAGATGATGGGCCTGTGGGGCATCTTCATCGGTCCCGTCGTGGCTTGCTGTCTGCACGCGCTCATCAAAATCTTCAACACGGAATTGAACGAGTTCTCCAAAGAACGCTTCGCTCAGACGCCACCGGCGACGGCCGCCGCTCCGAGTCTCGCACCACCAGCAGCCGTCGCACCGACTGCAACTCCCGCGAACGGCTGATATCCTGCGTCCCCTTCGCGGTCTTCTGCGTCCGGGGTCGGGTGTTCGGTTTTTCGGAATTGGCGGAAAGAACGCTTGGATTGCGAATGAGACTTCCTCCCGCCAATTCCGAAAAACCGAACACCCGACCCCTCAACCCACGATTCCTGCCAGAGAGGTTCAACCCATGAAGCGATTTCTTTTCGTGTGTGGCGCGTGTTTGTTGACGGTCTTGTCGAGCGGCAATTCGGCCTTCGCCGATCAGCGTGATGGGCGGCTCGACATTTACTTCATTGATGTGGAGGGCGGGGCCGCGACGTTGATGATCACGCCCGCGGGCGAGTCGCTGCTGATCGACTCCGGATATCCCGACAACGGCGGACGAGACCGCGATCGCATTCTGAAAGTGCTGCGTGACGTCGCGAAGCAAGATCATCTCGATCACGCCGCCGTGTCGCATTGGCATCTGGACCATTACGGCAATCACGCTGCGCTGGCTGCTCAGATCAAGATCCACAACTTCTGGGATCGGGGTATTCCGGAAAAGCTCGCCGAAGACGGCAGTTTCGAGAAGAAGATGGTCGATTACCGAGCCGCTTCGCAGAACAAATCGAAGACGGTCAAAGCGGGCGACATGCTGCCGCTGAAGTCCGACAAGACTCCGCTGTCGATGAAGATCGTCACCGCCAGCCGCGAGGTCATCCCCAACGTCGGCGAGCCGAATCCCGTCAACAATGTCTACAAACCGCCGGAGAACGACCCGTCGGACAACGCGGCGAGCGTCAGCTTTCTGACTAAGTTCGGCAAGTTTTCATTCCTGTGCTGCGGTGACCTCACGCACCAGATCGAGATGAAATTGATGACCCCGAACAATCCGCTCGGCAAAGTCGAGCTGTTCATGGTCACGCATCATGGCCTGGGTGTCAGCAACCATCCGGTGCTGGTACTGGCCATCGACCCGCGCGTCTGCGTGATGTGCAACGGTCCCACCAAAGGTTGCGATTCCAGTACGAACGCGACGCTCCGCCAAATCAAATCGCTGCAAGCGATTTATCAACTGCATCGCAACGTGAAGCTCAAGCCGGACGAACAAACGGCGGCCGAGTTCATCGCCAACAACGTGGATGACACCGCGTCGTGCAAAGGAGTGTTCGTCAAAGCCTCGGTCGCTCCCGGCGGAGAAAGCTACACGGTGCAGATCGGAGCCGAAGGTCAACCGCGCACGTTTCAAACGCGGTGAAGACGGCTACTCGACTTCTGGATCATCGCTGGGAGGGGCCAAATAGGTCGCGCTCATCGAACTCCCGAGGCCGGATTCGTCTTCCAGACGCGCCAAGACCAGGCGGAAGGTGGCTCCTGCCCCTTCCTTGCTGTCCACAAAGATGTCGCCGCCGTGCTCGCGCAGGATTTTCTGCGAGACGGCCAAGCCCAGCCCGGTTCCGCGCGAGCCTTTCGTCGATTCAAAAATGTTGAACAGCATTGCCTGCTGAGCCGGCGGGATTCCGGGGCCGTTGTCGCGGACCAGCACGCACAGTTCATCCGGTTTCGAGTTGTAGGTGGTCTCGACGGAGACTCGGCCGCCGGCCGCGCCTTCGACCGCGTCGATGGCATTCGTGACGATGTTCAAGACGGCCCGGTGAATTCCTTCGGGATCAAACGCGCTCGGCGGAATTTTGTCCGAGAGCTGGCACGTCAGTTCGACTTGGCATTCGGCGGCGCGACTTTCCATCAACTCGCACACATCGCGAACGACTTCGTTCAAGTTGGCGACTTGCAACGCGGGCTTACGCTCGGCGCTGTACGTCAGCATGTCCATGACGAGGTGGTAAATCCGGTCTTGGTTCTTCTCGACGATTTTCCAGCCGCGGCCGATCAGGTCTTCGTCGTGCTGCTTCAGTCCCATGTCGATCAAGTAGCTGCCGCCGCGCACGCCTTGCAGGATGTTCTTGATGTGGTGCGAGAGGATCGCGATGGTCTGCCCGACGGCGGCGAGCCGTTCGGCCTTGAGGAAAGCGTCTTGAAAGCGATGGTCCTCGACCGCCAGCGCGGTCTGCCGGCCGATCGCGGCCAACAGGTGTAGTTTTTCTTCGGTGAAGCGATTGCTTTCCGTAACATCGCGCAACAGTTCCTCGCAGGGCGTCGTCGTATCGAGATACAGCACGCCCATCAGTTCGTAACGGCCCTGCATCGACACGCACATCGCCTCGCGGATGCCGGCCTGCATGATGCTTTGCTGGCTGAACCGCTGATCGTGTGGAGCGTCGGACGTGCGGACTCCCTGCCCGCGCTGACGCACGTAATCGACGATGCTGCGAGACACCGGCATGGGGCTGCCGGCCGGGAACCCTTTGCGGGTGCAGAACGCCTGCGGCACCAGCTTGCTGGTGCGCGGGTCGTTGACGAACACGCAACCGCGGTCCGCTCCGACGACTTCAATCGCCAGTTCCAAAATGCGGTGCAGCAGTTGATCCAGCGACAGCGTCGGCGTGACCGCTTCCTCGGTGATGCGATACAGCACCTGCAAATTCGCGAGCGTCTGCGTCGGCGAAGTCGAACGAATGATCGAGGTGGCATCGCGGAGCAATTGCTGGCCGACTTTTGGGCTGAGTTCGCTGACGATGCTGGAGCGATCGCGCGGGTCATCACCGACGAAGACTTCGAGCTGATCCGCGACCGGCACCGGCCGAGCGACAGGCACCTCTTGAAACAAGAATGCCGTGACCCCCATCGTGACTTGGTCACCGTTGACGAGCTTGCGTGTTTGAACCGTCTCGCCGTTGACGATCGTGCCGTTGGAGCTTTTGCGGTCCGTGATCACGAACCCACCGACCGCAGCATCGAAGGCGATCGCAGCGTGCGTTCGCGAAACTTCGTCGTCGCGAAGCCGAATCGGGTTGAGCGCGCCGCGGCCCAGCGTGACCGCGCCGCCATCCAACTCGAAGCGCAGCCCTTGATCGGCTCCCTGGATCACCAGCAACGTGGCCTTCGGCACGAATCGGCTCCCTGGCAAGACGGACGTGACAGCGTCGGACGCGAAAGAGTTCACCGCCGAATGGCGCGGCACCGACGACACGGCCATGATATCAAAGCGGAACGCTTGCGACAGCCGCCGCAGGTCAGCCTTTCCAGGCTGACACGAACTCTTCACGGACGTCGAACCTGCGCTGATCCGCATTCCGAAAATTAGCCGCGCGGCGCTAGCCTGAATTATTCACGGCTAGAAACAAAAGCGGCCTCCTCGCGCATCTAAGTGGTTGGATTGAAAGCCACTTCAGAACACGCACGGAGGCCGCGATGAGTTTACAGACTGCTT
>CAMDDX010000048.1 GCA_945893075.1 Planctomyces sp. SH-PL62
GGCGCGGGGAATGATGTGATCAATATCGGCACAAGGGTCGGTGCTGTGATCACCACCGGACAGCTCTTTGGCACGGCGATCGGCGGCACGGGCAATGATACGCTCGATGCTCAAAACTCGGACCGGGAAGTCGTGCTTGACGGCGGTGATGGTAACGACGTCGTGATCGGCACCACTCTCAACGACGAACTGACTGGCGGCCTCGGAGCCGATCGTTTGTACGGCTTGGCCGGCGATGACATTCTGACCGGCGGAGCGGGCAATGATCTGCTCGATGGCGGTGCCGACACGGACCGCGTGCTGGAAGACGAAGTCAGCAGTGCGACGGTGACCAACACGAGGATCACCGGCGGGAAAGGCACGGACACCCTGGTGGGAATTGAAGAGGTCGTGTTGAACGGCACCGCCGGCAACAATGTGCTCGATGCGTCTGCCTATACCGTCGGTTCTGTGACGCTGAATGGTGGCGACGGAAATGACACCTTGTCGGGCGGGTCGAATGCGGTGCTGAACGGTCAAGGGGGCAATGACGTCGTCAGGATGACTGCCTCGGGAACGGTGATCATCGTTGATGGCGACATTGATTCGGAAGGTATCTCGGTCACGGGAAGTTCCGGCGATGACAACATCGATTTCAGCGGCTTTACCGGATCGGTCACAATCTCCGGCGGCGCGGGCAACGATACGATCCGCGGCGGGTCAGGCAACGACCTGCTCAACGGCATGTCCGGCAATGACGTCATCGAGGGCAACGCAGGGCTCGATTCGATCCTGGGCGGAGCGGGCAACGACGACCTGGATGGAGGAACTGAAAATGACCGAGTCAACGGCAACGACGGCGATGACACCATCACCGGCGGAGCGGGTGACGACATCATCACCGGCGATGGCGGCAAGGACACCATCAACGGCGATGCCGGCGATGACAAGATCGACGGCGGGGCTGGAAATGACTCCTTGTTCGGCGATGCGGATAACGACTCGATCAGCGGCGGGGCCGGGCTGGACAGTATCGAAGGGAACGCCGGCAACGACACCCTCAACGGCAATGCCGACAACGATCGGATTGAGGGTGGTGATGGCGACGACAAGATCTTCGGCGGAGCCGGCAACGACGTGATGCTGGGCGGTCTCGGCAACGACGAGATCAACAGCCAGGGTGGCAATGACACGATGTTGGGCGAAGACGGCGACGACAAGCTCAACGGTGGAGCCGGCAACGAACTGATGTTCGGCGGCGACGGCAACGATTCGATGAACGGCATGGCCGGAAACGACACGATGCTCGGCGACGACGGCGACGACACGATCCTCGGCGGAGCCGGCCTCGATCTGTGCCTGGGTGGCTTGGGCGGCGACGACTACATCGATGGTCAAGGCAATGGTCAAGGGAAACCTCAACCCAATCGTCGAGCCGGCAAAGACACCGTCGCGGGCGGCGGCGACCAAGACACGGTCGTCGCGGCCACGGGCGAACGCGACGAAGCGCATCACGACGACTTCTACTCGAAGTTCGATTCCACCGTGTTCCTGGACTAGTCGCGTAGTTCCGGGACCATGAGCGACGCCGCCACGCGAGTCATCGCACGGCGGCGTTTTTGTTTTCCGGCCTGCGGTCAAACATCGCGGCCGAGCCGCAACCCAATGTAGGGTGGGACAAGCTCGCTTCGAGCGCCGGCCCACCAGAAACCGGCACACGAGTCTGCGGTGGGCCGGCGCTCGAAGCGAGCTTGTCCCACCCTACGAGATGCGCACGGCTCGACAAAAAGTTGAAGCCTCGTCGTACGCGGCGACTCGGTCGGAGTCCGGTTGCAACAGAGGCTGCAACTGGGGTCGTGTTAAGGTTTGCTAACAACGCAGACTGTGCGTGTCACGAAAACTCAACGTTCTTCGGGGAGCCGGAGATGCGAGCGGAAATAGTTTTGAAGAAAACGACTGGCACCGTGGATTCTCGTTGAAGTCAGGTCGCGCCTACGCGAGCGTGTCGCCCCATGCTCACCATCGCTCAACAACTGCTGCCGAACAACACCCTCAGTTATCTCGCGTTCCGGATCGCGTGCCTCGACACGCTCGAACGGATCGTGCTGGCCGGGCAATTTGGCCCCGACGCGGCGGAAGGGTTCGGATTTCTCACCGATGTTCCGTTCCTGCGAGCGGTCCCACCGCATGTGCAGCTCGACTTGCTGTCGGAGACTTGGCAGAAGCACTCGCGCCGCGAACGGCTCGACGCGGATCTGGTCGATGAATCCGTTCTCTATGCCGTCTGCGAGACCGCCGCTCGCATCGCCGAGCAAGAGCCACGGCAATTTACGGGCTGGGCCAAGTTTGGTCCGCGGCGGCTGTCGCTGCCTTCGCAGGCGGGATTGCCGGACAAGCTCCGGCAAGTGCATCTCGCTCTGCCAAACGAGGGAGACTTCTTGCTCATCAGCCAGTTCGAGGACTTGCCTCCGTTTGAATCGTTGTCGCTGAAGGCGGAGTTTGGCTTGGAGCCGAGCAAGTGCGAGGCGATGTTTGAGGCGCTTGGTCGCTGGCATGTTTCGCCTGGTTTCGCGGGACGGCTCAGCGGATTGCTGACCGACCGCGAGATCGCTCAAGCGGTCATGGTCGTGCAGAGCACTGTTCGCGTCAGGCTGCCGTCGTACCCACAAGCTTGAGCCGATGCGTGTTCGGTTGCCAACCCCTGTCGTTTGACACTCGAAAAAGCGGACGATTACAAGGGTGTCCGACTGGTTGCCTGACGTTGTGCTTTCGTAGCCAATCTCGCCAGAGATTGGGCGCAACGCCAAGAAACATCCCAAGCTCTGGCGAGCTTGCCGACGTTGAGTTGTTTTCCATTCGTTGTCGCACCCCAAGATTTGGCATCAGGAGTTTGTTATGGCTCGTCCCGTTACGTTGTTTACCGGTCAGTGGGCGGATTTGAAGCTTGAAGACCTTTGCAAGAAGGCGAAAGACTTCGGCTACGACGGCCTGGAGCTCGCCTGCTGGGGCGACCACTTCGAGGTCGACAAGGCTCTGTCTGACGACACGTATTGTGCTCGCAAACGGGACTTGCTGGAGAAGCACGACCTGAAGTTGTTCGCGATCTCGAACCATCTGGTCGGCCAAGCGGTGCTCGACGTGATCGACTCGCGGCACAAGGCGATTCTGCCGCCGTATGTTTGGGGGGACGGCAACCCGGCCAAAGTTCAGGAGCGAGCCATCGCCGAAATGAAGAACACCGCGCGAGCCGCTCAGAAGCTGGGCGTCGGCATCGTCAACGGTTTCACCGGATCGAGCATCTGGCAGTACATCTACGACTTCCCGCCGACCCCGCGCGAGACCATCGAAGCCGGCTTCAAACTGCTGGCAGAACGCTGGAACCCGATCCTCGACGTGTTCGATGACTGCGGTGTGAAGTTCGCGCTGGAAGTGCATCCGACCGAGATTGCCTTCGATATTTACTCGGCCGAGTGGGCGCTCAAAGCGCTCGACCGACGCGAGGCGTTCGGGTTCAACTTCGATCCCAGCCATTTGATTTGGCAAGGGGTCGATCCCGCCGAGTTCATTCGCTATTTCCCGGACCGCATCTATCACGTCCACATGAAGGACGCGAGCACGACTCTCAATGGTCGCACCGGCATCAACAGCAGCCACCTGTCGTTCGGCGACCCGCGCCGCGGCTGGGATTTCCGTTCGGTCGGCCGCGGTGCCGTCCGCTTCGAGGAAATCATCCGCGCTCTCAACGCGGTCGGCTACAACGGTCCGCTCTCCGTCGAATGGGAAGACTGCGGCATGGAGCGCGAGCAAGGCGCTCGCGAAGCCTGCCAGTTCTGCAAGAACGTGGACTTCACGCCGTCCAATCGCCGGTTCGATTCCGCGTTCGAGAAGTAAGCGATTTGAAATCTGAAATTTGAGATTTGAAATCTCAAATCGCCGATCAAACACAACAGCCCGCTTGCAAGGGATCGCAGCGGGCTGTTTTGCATTCAGGGATCATGTCATGAAGCTGAAAGAACTGATTCCACGAGCCCATGAGTTGGCCGACCATTACTGCATCAAGGATGGAAAGAAGTTCCGGCTCAAAGACATCGACCCCGGCGACACGGCCTGGCTGAAGGAGGAGCAAAAGCCGCTCGCGAAGCAGGCGTTGCAAGAAGGGATCGAGGCCCTCGCCGAACTCCAGGAGCGGTTGTACGCGCAGGATCGCCGGTCGGTCTTATTGATCTTTCAGGCGATGGACGCGGCGGGCAAAGACGGAGCAATCAAGCATGTCATGTCGGGCATCAATCCGCAGGGTTGCCAGGTCTACTCGTTCAAAGCGCCGACCAGCGAAGACCTCGATCACGATTACATGTGGCGTTGTCTGAAGTCTCTGCCGGAGCGCGGCCGCATTGGCATCTTCAATCGGTCCTACTACGAAGAGACGCTGGTGGTCCGCGTGCATCCGGAACTGCTCAATAAGCAGAAGCTGCCTCCGGAGCTCATCACGAAACGCATCTGGGACGAACGCTTCGAGGACATTCGGAACCTGGAGCAGTACCTGACTCGCAACGGTGTGGTCGTCCGGAAGTTCTTCCTGCATGTCTCAAAGAAGGAGCAGCTCAAGCGGTTTCTCAGCCGGCTGGACGAGCCGGCGAAGAATTGGAAGTTCTCATCCGCCGATGCTCAGGAGCGAGAATTCTGGGGCGACTACATGAAGGCTTACGAGGACATGATCCGAAACACGGCGACGGACGACTCGCCGTGGTACGTGGTCCCGGCCGACAACAAGTGGTTCACGCGCACCGTTGTCGCCGCCGCCGTCATCGACACGCTGTCGTCGCTCGATCTGCACTATCCGAAAGTGGACGAGGCCAAACGCCAGGAATTGGCCGAGGTCAGGGAGGCATTGTTGGGAGCGAACTGACAGCGTACGTTCGCGTTCCGGTCTCCTACCCCGCCCGCTTCGGGGTGAGCGGGCGAACGCCCATTGGCACTGACTTTAGAAAGTAGTAGGCACATTCCATGTGCCGTTTCCCTGCGATTTGCGGACGGCACATGGAATGTGCCTGCTACTTTGCGGGTAAAGTCAGTGCCATTGGGCGAACGCCCTCCGGTTCGCCTGCATCGCCGTCACTCACTTGGAGAAATCAAAATGTTGCGTCAGTTCGTCTGGTCGTTGTTGATCGTCGCGCTCTGCGTTCCAGAAGCATCCGCTCAAACCGTGTGGCCGGGTGAAGACTGGGAAACCGCAGCGCCGGCCAGTCAGGGAATGGATGCCGAGAGTCTCGAAAAAGCCAAGGCTTGGTTGGAGTCACACAACAGCAAATCGGGTGTCGTGATTCGTCACGGCCGGATTGTCGCCGAGTGGTATTTTGGAGACGCGAATCGCCAGTCGAAGTTCGCCGCGTATTCCACCTCGAAATCGCTCTCGAGCATGGCGGCCGGACTGGCCATCGCCGATGGGAAGCTCGCTCTCGATCACACCGTCGGCCGTTACTTTCCCGACGCCAGTCCCGAAGGCAAACGGGCCGTGACCGTGAAGCAACTGCTGAGCATGACGACGGGAGTTCACAACGATCCGGGGATCGGGCAACGCGAAGATCTTTTCAGTTACGCGCTGAAAACAGCTCCGATGGATCACGAGCCGGGCGCGAAATGGGACTACAACAACACCGGACTCGCATTGCTCAGCCCGGTCTTTCAGAAAGCGACCGGCCAGCAGATCGACGAGTTCCTCAACGAGCGCGTCTTCCGCCCAGTCGGCATTCGTTCGGACGATTTGACTTGGGAACGTCGCGAAGGTTTTGCTCTGCCCTACTCCGGCTGCCACACGACAGCTCGCTCGCTTGGCCGGATTGGTTTGCTGGTGCGGCATCAGGGCAAGTGGAACGACAAACAAATCGTTCCGGCCGCGTGGCTCAGCGAATCCATAGCTCCGTCGCAGGAGCTCAACAAGTCGTACGGCTACCTGTGGTGGAACAACACGACGAACAAGTGGCCCGTGCCGAAGGATGCGTTCGCCGCGCTCGGCCGCTGGGACAACAACATCTTCGTGGCTCCGAGCCTCGACTTGATCGTCATCCGCCAATCCGACCTCGCGCCTCCCGCCAAAGACTATCGAATCGCCGACTACTTTCAGTTGGTCTGCGACGCGGTGAAGAAGCCATGATTCCCGGCCGCTTGTCGAGCGTCGCCTCACAGCGAGGCCAGACGCTCAATCAACGCCACTTCTTCGGGCTGCAAACAGAAATCGCAGACATTGAGATCCGCTTGCATGTGGTTGGCGTCGGTGGTCCCGGTCAGAGGCAGCATGCCCACATCGAGCGCGAACCGGAAAACAATCTGACTGATAGTCCGACCGTGGCGTTCGGCGATCTTGGCCAATTCGGGACGAGCCATCACGTCGCGGTTGGCCGTCAACAACGAGAAGCCTTGATAGACCAATTCATTGGCGGAGCAGAACTCCCGGATGAGGCGATCCCAACCTCGGACAGCATAGCAGCGGTTCTGAACGAAGCGCGGTCGCACACGCGCCTGCTGGCACAACGACTGAAGCTGTTCCAGCGAAACATTGCTGACTCCGAGCAGGCGTGCTCGGCCGCTGTCATGAATCGTCTCCATCGCGCGCCAGGCCGCCCAATCGGCGGCACCCAGACCAACCCGCTGGCTGGGTCCGTGCAACACATACGAGTCGAGGAACTCCGTGCCCAGATGTTTGAGCGAGCTGGCAAATGACTGCTCCACTTGGATCGGGACGGGAGCCGCAGGATCGTAAGGCAGACGATGATCCTGGCCGGACCGGAACGTGAACTTGGTTTGCAGGAACAGATCCTCGCGGACCACCAAGCCTGTCTCGATTACTGCTGAGATCGCCTGCCCGACCGCCGCCTCGTCGTAATGCCGTCGCTGGTTCGCGGTATCAATTCCGCGGAATCCCTGTTGTACCGCGAGCTGTGTCAGACGTTGCGTCTCGTTCTCTTTCCACGCCGTCCCGTACAGGAATCGGGGAACTCGAACACCAGAGATTTCCGCGATCGGATGTCGCACGATGACCTCGATGCCAACTTCGGCTGTTTTCTCGCAAGATTCCCGACTCGGAGAGTCAGGCTACGGACTGATTTTCGGTTTGAGCAATCCCTCGCTCGCCAGCCAGTTGAGGCACAGT
Source organism: Planctomyces sp. SH-PL62 (assembly GCA_945893075.1). Lineage (GTDB taxonomy): Bacteria > Planctomycetota > Planctomycetia > Planctomycetales > Planctomycetaceae > SXKJ01. The sequence continues at coordinate 7,127 of CAMDDX010000048.1, forward strand.
TGCGTCCAGCTTGAAGGAAGTTTGTCGTTCTGACGCACGCCGAAGTCATGATCGCCGGTCGCATAGATGTGCAACTCGGTGCGGATCTTGGCTCGCTGCAAGGCCAGGTACATGATCACGCTGTGTTCCGGCGTGCTGATCTTGTCGTCGGAGGAATGGGCCAGCAGGATCGGGGGCGTCTCGGCGGGGACACGAATGCCCGGCGAGACTTCATCTTTGTCCTTGGCCTTCAGATAGCCCGAATAGCAGAGAACGGCGAAATCAGGGCGGCAACTGACTTCGTCAATCGCGTCGATCGGGGGATATGTCCGCTTCTCAAAACTGGTCGCGGTCGCCAGCGCGAGATGGCCTCCGGCTGAGAAGCCGACCATGCCGATCCGCATCGGGTTGATCCCCCATTCGATTGCTCGGCTGCGAACCAAACTCACGGCCCGCTGCGCATCGAGCAGCGGTCCCAAGGGAGGTTCGCCCTTGATGTCTCCTGGTCGCCGTGGGCAACGATATTTCAGAATGATTCCAGTCATGCCCTGCGCGTTCAACCAGGCCGCCACTTCCTCACCTTCGAGTTCCCAAAACAAGTTGTGGTATCCGCCCCCCGGACAGATCAGCATCGCAGTGCCAGTGTTCTTGTCGGGGGCAGGTTGATAGATCGTGAGGGTCGGTTGAGTCACGTTCGTAATCAGCTTGGTTGGTCCGCCGAGGATGGGCGACTGATAGATTCGGCTCTCTTCCTGGCCGGTGATGCCGACGTCTCCCGGCGTCTTGTCTGGCCACAGATTGACGACCAGCGGCTCGGCACCGAGCACCGCGCCGTTCAAACAACAGCCAACGAGCAGACAGAGAGTGGCAGCGAGTCGGTGCATGGTGCATGTCCCCGGAAATGTAGGTGAGGATAAGAAGTTGGCGGTGACGGCTACGTTAAGGAAGCGGCAGCGAGCGTTGTAGTCATCAAATTGTTTTGATTCGACCCTCGTCCTCGATACCATTCGGTTCGATAACAGTATCAGCCGATTCGCGCGAGGCGTGGGCGGCCCGTTTGGTCACTTGCCGAGGGACAGACAATGAGTCGTTCAATGAGCACGATGCAGCCGATGATCTCTCGCCGCAGTCTGCTTCAAGCGGCTGGGGTCGGTGCTTTGCCTTTGGGTTTGCCGGGCATGGTTGCTGCGGGAGTTGATACCAAAAAAGGGCTGGGCAAAGGGGCGGCGAAGAAGTCCTGCATTTTCATCCTGTGTTGCGGTGGGCCGAGCCATTTGGACACCTGGGATTTGAAGCCGGATGCGCCCGACACCATTCGCGGGCCGTATCAGCCGATCCCAACGGCGGTGCCGGGCATGCGCATCAACGAGATGCACACTCGGTTGGCGAAGCTGACGAACCACATCGCGTTGATTCGGTCGATGAACCATGTCGGCAACATCAGCAACCACTTCGACGCGATGCACCATCTGCTGAGCGGTCAAGCTCAGGCACCGGCCGACGCACCGTATATCGGGTCAATCCTGTCGAAGGCTCGGCCGGACGAGCGGAGCATCGCGCCGTATGTCTGGCTCATCAAATGCGTCGGCGATCCGGTCTTCTGTGCGGCGAACATTGGTAACGGCGGGCACCTCGGAGCGATGCACAGTCCGCTGTTCGTCGGCTCGGCCACCAATCATCCGGCCATGCCGACTTTCAAGGCTCCTGACGAATTGATCGCCACCGTATCGACCGAGCGAATGCTCGAACGTCGCCGGCTACTCGACGGGCTCAACCCAACTCTCAGCGACATCACGACGCATCGTTCGACCACGGATTGGCAAGACCTGCACGGCCGAGCGTTCGATCTGACGAGCGGCTCGGAAGGCCGCGAGCCGTTCGAACTGCAACGCGAGCCAACTTCCGTGCGCGAACGCTACGGCATGCACCCACTGGGTCAGAATTTGTTGCTGGCGCGGCGGCTGATCGAGTCGGGTGTCGGCTTCGTCACGGTCAACGGCTGGACCGGCCCGTCTCCCAACGGCGGAGGCGGACCTCCCGCCTCAAGCTGGGACATGCACGGCGGCGAGATGGGCATGGGCAACGCGTTCGGCAGCGGTTCGTATGGCATGGGCTGGTGCTTGCCCTGTCTCGACGAAGGTGTCTCCGCGCTGATCACCGATCTGCACGATCGCGGCATGTTGGAAAACACGATGGTGGTGGTCACCGGCGAATTCGGACGCACACCGAACATCAACCAAAACGGCGCTGCAAGCCCCGGCCGTCAGCACTGGCCCTCCTGTTATTCCACGATCGTCGCCGGCGGCGGAATCCGTGGCGGCCGGGTCTATGGCGAGTCCGACAAGCACGGAGCCTACGTCAAAGACCGCCCCGTGCGTCCGCAAGATTTGGGAGCCACCATCTTCCACTCGCTCGGCGTCCCGCTCGATCTGCGCTTGGGCAAAGACGGCTTCACCCGCCCACTCTCCACTGGCGAACCGCTGCTCGATCTATTCGGGTAGCCGTGGGAGGCCGATGTCGACCCGCTCGCCAGAATGTTTCACCGATGGCCATGCGAGGGATCATCTTTCCGGCCGATGATGGACTGGTCCCTGCGAAAGGTTGCATTCAGTCTGAGCGTTGAGGACGACATGCCGGCCATAAAACGTGACTTGCGATCCGCCATTCCCGCGTTCCAGTTGTCTCGTCGGCGGGTGCTGGCGACGACCGCCGGAATGTGCGGGCTGTCACTGCCGAACTTCTTGCAGTTTCGATCGGCCGCAGCGGAGACCAGCGACTCGTCAGCGACGAAGACCGTGACTGCCGGCCGAGCAAAGTCTTGCATCATCATTTATTTGTGGGGTGGAATGAGTCATTTGGAGTGCCTGGATTTGAAGCCGAATGCCCCGGCTGAAGTGCGTGGCGAGTTCTCGCCGATCGCGACGGTCGTCTCCGGGATTGAGATCGGTGAGCACCTGCCGCTGTTGGCTCGGCACACCGACAAGCTGGCGATCGTGCGGTCGATTCATCACGACGATGCTGCTCACGGTCGCGGCATGTATTGGAATCTCACGGGTCACAAGCCACCGCGAGCCGGCAACATCCCGCCGATGCGCGAGGATTGGCCGTCGATCGCGGCCGTGATTTCCAAACTGCGAACCGCTCCGCGCGGAGTTCCGCCCGCCGTGCGATTGCCCTATCCGCTGGTCGATAACGGCACCCTGCAAGCCGGTGAGCACGGCGGATGGCTCGGCGTGAAATACGATCCAATCATCATGCGAACTCCCAAGGGAGAGGAATTCGGCGGTGTGTCGCGCACGCTCGGGTCTGAGGTGCTCAATCTCAATGACGTCGATGTGACTCGGCTGACTGCGCGACGCGGTTTGCTCGCAACACTGCAACGGCCAGAACAGCCACTGGCCGACACCGATGGCTTCCAACACTTTCACACGCTGGCGGAAGACATCTTGTCCGGCGCGGCGATCAAGCAAGCGTACAACCTCGATCTGGAGTCGCCGAAAATCCGCGAGTCGTACGGCAACCACATCGGTGGCCAGAGTCTGCTGCTGGCTCGGCGATTGACGGAAGCGGGCGTGCCGATCGTCCAAGTCTGCTGTGCGGCCGGCGACCTCAACGGCGCGTCGGGCGACATGTGGGATACTCACGGCGACAACTTCAACCGCTTGAAGAAACGTCTGCTGCCGGTGTTCGATCGCGGCACCTCCGCGTTGCTGCAAGACCTCACCGAGCGTGGCACACTCGGCGAAACGCTGGTCGTCGTGCTGACCGACTTCGGCCGCACGCCCCGCATCAACGGCGGAGCCGGCCGCGATCACTATCCCGATGCGTACTCGATTGCCTTCGCCGGTGGCGGCATCAATGGCGGCCAAGTTTACGGCAGCACCGACAGCAAAGGAGCGTTCCCCAAGAACCTGCCCTGCGCTCCGCCCGATGTCCACGCCACGATCTTCACCGCGCTGGGAATCTCCCCGCGAACCGAAATCCCAGACATGCTCGGCCGCTCATTCCCGATCTGCGACGGCGCAGTCTTGCCGCTGAGCTAGACCTCAAACAAGCGACCATTGCGAAGCGGCGTCAGTCAACCAGGACGATCGGCCTTGAGACGGGATCGGCGTTGCGTCGGTCGGTCTCCACGACCTTGACCTCAACGCGCGGAGTGGCCATCCACTCGCGCCAGTCGGATTCCCAACGATCCGCGACCGAGTCGGGAAACTGGCGGCGGGTGGCTGTGGGAAGTCCGTGAGCTTCGCAGTCGGCGACGAAGCGGAGCAATTCGGATTCAGAGAGTTGGCGATCGGTGAGCAAGAATTCGACGAGTGCGACGCTCTGCGCGTAGAAGAGTTCGCCGAGTCGCTTGTCCTGCGGAACGGAGCGTTGCTGCGTGAGTTCTTGCAACGAAAACAGTCGCCCTTGTTTTGCTTCTTGATTGAGCCACTCACGCAGTTTGGTTCGTCGCTCGGCAGGCTCGGAGAGGACGGCGATGCCTTCATCGGCCCAGCGTGGGATTTGATGTTCGGCGAAGTAGTCGGCCAGAACCACATGCGTCAGTTCGTGGACCAACAGTTTGTCGATGCGTGCCGCATCGTCGGTGCGGAGATGCAGGCGGCGCATCCACACTTTGCGGTCGCCCACTTCCAGATCGGCGAAGCCCCACGTCTCGGCGGAGAAGCGAGTCAGGCGTTGGAACTCTTTGCCAGACGGATACAGAAACAGATCGCACTTCAAAGACCATGCGGAGTTGTTTGTCTCACCGAGCCAGCGTGCGCGCAGCGATTGACGAGTACGTTCGCAGACCGGGGCCAGTCGCTCGGCGACGGTCGGCTGGCCGACGTGATGAATCCGAAACGAGCGCGACTCGACGACCTGCCAGCCATTCACGTTTGACGTGCGGACACAGCGGCAGACCGAGTCTCGGCAACGGCAGTTCCACTCCTCGGCTCGGCAGTCGATTGTGTGCCAGAGACAAGCCATGAGAACGACTGCCGCGATCGAAACGGAAAAGCCTGTTTGAAATCGGGCGGTCGTCATGCTCTGTGCTTTCTCAGCCTCGCCGACTCCGGCGGGCTGACTACGAGAAAGCAATGTCGATGCCAAGCGGCGGGTGGGACCGCAATGCCCGAACATTCAGCCGCATTGTCGCGACAAGTCACGCCTTGCAGCCGAGGCGTGGTGTGATGCCGTTCTCACCATCTGCCTTGGGAGGAAGCATTCGTGCTCGCCACAACAGCAGCCAACGGCTGGCAAAACTCTGACGTAGGGGTGGGCGATTCGACGGTTCGCGACTGGCCTTGAGCAGATTGAGACTTCTCGGAATCGTTGATTCATGGCCCTCTGAAGTCGCGGTCGATATCGAAAGTGGTTCGAGGCCGTCTTGACAAAAATAGTGGATCGCGTGAAACCTGTCCGCATCATTGGCATCGATCAAGGTGACCTGTTTGACCATTCGCCACGGTGATGTGATGAATTCTGTTCGCCAAATCCTCTGGAAAGTGCTCGTTGTTGGGATGATTCCATTCATCCTCGGCGCGGGGTTGCCACAGATGGAATGCAAGTGCGCGGCGGCGAAAGGTCAACTGTTCTGTGAGTGCTGCTTCCGCAAGCCGGACGAATCCCGCCCCAAAGATTCCTCGTTGAAGCCTTGCTGCCGACAGCAATTGGCGTCGCAGGAGAAATCGCGGGCAAAACAAGAAACTGGAACGTCATCCGACTGTCCGACGTGCCAGCAGTTCAGGAATCCGAAGACGGGAAGTTGTTGCTCGCTCAAGCAAGTTGTGGCTCCGACATTGGCCGAACAGATCGATGTTTCGGGGTTCGATGTCGCCATGCTGTGGTTGCCGTTGATCGTTTGCGATTGGCAGGCTCCCGTGATTTCGCTGACCGCTTCGCAGGATGATTGGTCGCGTGTCAGTTGTGAGAAACCGCCGCTCGACAGAGTTATTGTCTTCGAGCATTTGGTGATCTAAACCGCTTTTATGTGCGGCGTGTTTCGCGCCGCCTCTTGGGAATCGGCTCCGGTTTGAATGCCCGATGTGTTCAACGGCGTGAGTCGATTGGCTGTCTGTCGTGCCGCGTGTGTGCGTGGCGCTTGACGTACGTGTGATGAACGGTGCTGGCGAGTTGGGAGCGTTTCCCCAAGGTGACTCGCGACCGTTCTTGTCTGTTGATGACGCCGGTCTGCCGCGTGCGCGGCGACGTGCGTCCTATTTCCGAAAGGGCTTTGCCATGTTGACGACTCTCAAATTGTTCGGTCTCTCGACCGTGTTGGCTTGTGGAACTTGCTTGGGCGTTTGTGATGCCCAGGCGTGTGGTAGCGGTCGCTGTGGCGGCTGCGCGGTGCAGTCGCGTTGCTGTGCTCCGTCGTGTGCTGCTCCGGCGTCGGCGATGCCGGCTCCGGCCACGGACGCTCCGCCTCCTCCGGCTGAGCCGAAGGCGGCGGTGGAAGGGCGGCAGCGCTATCAGAGCGCGTATCAGGCTCCGGCCTACAACGCTCCGATGCAAAGCTACAGATCGCGCGGTTCGTCCGACTCGTTCGGCGCGAACCGCAAGTTCCTGGGCAAGTTTGGCAACTAATTGTTGATGTCGTGTCGCTTCGCGCGTGGACGCACCGCGCGTGAGACGACGATCTGAGAGTGCGTGTCCGAGAACTGTTCTCGGACATGCGCTTCTTTTCTGCGACCATGTGGCGAGCAGCCGGGCCGGGCTGGCGGGTTAGCGCCTGTTTTTGACACCGGCTCGTGTCTCGGCTGCTCGCCATGTGGTTGGCCCTGGAGTGCGGTGGCTCGACACCGCCCTCCATGTTCGCGGGAGAAGAGGTTCGCAGTATTTCAGCGTCATCGTGACGACGCGGGACACGAGCGGATTGCTTGGTCAGCGCTATATCAAATTGAGAGTCTGTGCTTCTATTGATGGAGGGCGGTGTCGAGCCACCGCACTCCAGGGAGATCATCATGTCAGAAACGAAACACGAAGTTCCGCCCATTGACGAAGGGGGGCTGCGTGCTCCGCCGCATCTCAAGGGCTGGAGAAAGGCGTGGTGGTGGTTTGATTTCATCATCCTCGTGAAGCTGGCTCGGCTGCGATTCGTGGCGGTGTTGGTGGCGATCGGAGCGGGGATCACGCAATGGGACACGCTGGTCGCTCATTATGAGAAGTTGACTCGGCCGGCTGGCGATGCAGCGCATGTCACCGGAGACTTCGAATGGTTCTGCCCGATGCACCCGTCGGTCGTGCGTGACAACGGCAAAGACAAATGCCCGGTCTGCTTCATGCCGCTGTCGAAGCGGAAGAAGGGCGAAGCGAGCGACGAAGCATTGCCGGCGGGAGTGGTCAGCCGCGTGCAGTTGTCGCCTTATCGAGTCGTGCTCGCGGGCGTTCAAACGTGGCCAGTCGCGTATGTGCCGCTCACCAAGCAGATCACGGCGGTCGGATATGTGGACTTCAACGAGCGTGGCTTCAAGACCGTTTCCGCGCGTGTGAAGGGGCGCATCGACAGCCTGATTTCAGCGGAGACCGGCAAGCTCGTGGCGGCGGGAGATGAGCTCGCTTCGATTTACAGCCCCGAACTCAATGTCACGGTGCAGACGCTGCTCGATGCCCAGAAACGGAACAATGCGGACCTCTTGAAGAGTTCGCGAAACCGTTTGCACTTGTTGGACATCAGCGACGAACAGATCGACGGCATTCTGAAAACCGGCGTGTCGAACACGCACTTGCGAATTCGTTCGCCGATCTCCGGGCACATCGTCAAGAAGTACGTCCGCGAGGGGCAGTACGTCGATGAAGGCATGCCGCTCTACGACATCGCGGATCTTTCAACCGTCTGGATTCAGGCGCAAGTTTATGAGCACGACTTCCGGTTTCTCCCCGCCGAGCATCATGGCGACGTGAGCGCCGAGCGGCTGCCAGTCATGGCGATCACGCAGGCGTTCCCGGACGAGCCGTTCCACGGATTCCTGTCATTCATCTACCCGCACGTCGATCAAGAGACGCGGACGGTGACGGTTCGATTCGAGATTGCGAATCCCGGCCACATGCTTCGCCCAGGCACGACGGCGGAAGTCCTGATCGACGTGCCGCCATCGCGAGTGCCCGCCATCGCGCGAGCAGCGGCGAGAGAAGATGCGGAACCATCAGCACCAGAAAATGTCGAAGGGACGATCGCATCGTCATCACGTGAGCGGCTGGAGCGCGGCGAAGTGCTGGCCGTTCCCGAAGGATCAATCATCGACACGGGCCGGCAGAAGATCGTCTATCGCCAGGTGCTGCCGGGCGAGTTCGAGGGTGTGCTCGTTCAACTTGGTCCGCGCATGGCGGGGCCGAATGACGTGACGTTCTTTCCGGTGTTGAGCGGCCTGGAGGCCGGCGAGGTCATCGTCACCAGCGGTTCATTCCTGGTCGATGCCGAGACGCGGCTGAATCCGGCGGCCGGTTCCATCTACATCGGCGGTAGCAGCGGCGGCGGTTCGACGCCGTCGAAGACCGTGAGGCCGTCCACGCCGGAAGACACCGACGCGAAGATCGACCTCGCGCTCGCCAAGCTCAAACCTGAAGACCGCAAACTGGCGGCGTCGCAAAAGTTTTGCCCGATCTTGACCGAGAGCCGGCTCGGTTCAATGGGCGTGCCGATCAAGGTCATGGTCAAGAACCAACCGGTCTTCGTCTGCTGCAACGGCTGCACGAAGCAAGCCGCGAAAGAAGCCGACGCGACTTTGAAGAAGGTCGCGGACCTGCGAGCGGGGAAGAAGCCAGAAGGGGAGAGAGGGAGCAAGACAGCGAGCGAGACGAAACTCGCTGCAACCAAGCAGACGCCCAAGCAAGAGAAGATCGCCAAGGCGTTGGCCAAGCTCAGTCCCGCAGATCGCGCGGCGGCTGAGAAACAAAAGTTCTGCGCCTTGTTGCCCAAGAGCGAACTGGGCTCGATGGGTTCGCCAATCAAGCTCCTGCGAGACGGGCAGCCGCTGTTCCTGTGCTGCGAAAGTTGCCTCGACTCCGCGTTAGAAAAATGGCCGACCGCGAAACGTGCGGAGAAGGTGGCACGATGATTGAGCGACTGATTGAAGCCTCGATTCGCAATCGGTTCCTGGTCTTGATCGTCGCGGTCGCGCTGTCGATCGGCGGCGTGTATGCCGTCTTTGATACGCCCATCGACGCGATCCCGGACTTGAGCGAGAACCAAGTCATCGTCTTCACCGACTGGATGGGACGCAGCCCGCGCGAGGTCGAGGATCAGGTGACGTACCCGCTGTCGCGCAAGCTGCAAGGACTGGCGGGAGTGAAGGCCGTGCGGTCTTCGAGCGAGTTCAACTTCTCGATGATCACGATCATCTTTCACGACAACATCGACTTCTATTTCGCGCGGCAGCGCGTGACCGAGAAGCTCGGCCAAGCCGGAAGCTACTTGCCCTCGGGAGTCGTGCCGTATCTCGCTCCTGATGCGACTGCGCTGGGGCAAATTTTTTGGTACACGGTTGAGGTTGATCCGAAACGGGGTCGGGAGTCTTTTTTTCCGGTCGGCGATGTTGCGTCCGGAGATTCGGAACCGTCCGACAGCCGACCGGAAAAAAAGACTCCCGACCCCTTCCCCGCTCCTTCCTCCACCGACCCTGCCAAGCTGTGGGCGCTCAACAAGTTCTACATCGCGCCGCAGTTGACTGCGGCGGCCGGGGTCGCGGATGTCGCGATCGTGGGTGGCTTGCCGCTGGAGTATCAGATCGACGTGCAGCCCGATTCGTTGCGAGCCTATGGCATCACGCTCGGCGAACTGTATGCGGCGGTCGCGCGGAGCAACGTCCCGGCCGGCGGCGGCGTCATTCAAAAGAACAACGCCGAGTACATCGTCCGCGGCGTCGGCTGGATCAAAGGCCAGGCCGACATCGAATCGACCGTCATCAAAGAAGTGAACGGCACGCCGATCTATGTGAGCAACGTCGCACGCGTGCTGTTGGGGACGCAGTTCCGCCGCAGCGTGTATGAGAAGGACGGCAATGAAGTCACCGGCGGCGTGGTGCTGATGCGGCATGGCCAGAACCCGCTGACCGTCACCGAACGAGTCAAAGAGAAGATTCAGGAGTTGCAGCCCGGCTTGCCCGAAGGAGTCCACATCGTCCCGGCCTACGACCGCACGCGGCTGATTCACGGAGCGATCCACACGCTGGTCGAAGTCATGTGGCACGAGATGTTGATCGCCTCGGTGGCCATTCTGCTGATCCTGACGCATGTGCGGAGCGTGTTCGTGATTTGCGTCACGTTGCCGCTGGCCGTGCTGTTTTCGTTCTTGATGACGTGGCTGCTGCGTGCGTTTCACATCATCGACATTCAGGCCAACATCATGTCGCTGGCTGGTCTGACGATCTCGATCGGCATCTTGGTCGATCAGGCCATCGTGATGGTCGAGAACGCCACGCACACGCTGAAGGACCACTTCGGCGACAACAAAGTCACCGGCGACATCACGGAGTTGGTCATTCCCGCCTGCCGCACGGTCGGGCGGCCGATTTTCTTTTCGGTGCTGATCATGCTGCTGAGCTTCGTGCCCGTGTTCATGCTCAGCGGCCGCGAAGGGAAGTATTTTCACCCGCTGGCGTTCACCAAGAGCTTCGCGCTGATCGGCGTGGCGCTCATCTCGGTGACGGTGGTACCGGCGCTGATCCCGACGTTTCTCAAAGGGCGTCTGCGCGGCGAAGAAGAGAACGCCATCGTGTGCAGTTTCATCCATATCTACAAACCGCTGCTGACGTGGGCGCTGCCACGCCGCAATCTGGTGATGTGGGGGTTCGCGGTGCTGCTGGTGCTCGCCGCCGGCATGTTTCCGCTGCAAGCCATCGTCGGCATGGGGGCTTCCGAGAACGCTTGGCGAACCGCGTTTCTGGTCACGTTCGGCTTAGTCGTGTCGCTGACGGTGATCTTTACGACCGGAAAACGTGGACACGATTTTTGGTTTCTCGTTCTCGGTCTGGCATTGTTGGTCTTCGCCGGTTGGATGCTGTGGACCGGATCGCAGTTCCAACAGTTCCAATTCGCGCTGCCGTTCCTGGGATCTCAGCCGCTGGTCACTCGACTGTTTCAAGGCCTCGCCGGTTTGGTTGTTCTGGCTCTTTTTGTGTTGGCTTTTAAGACCCAGCGCGAGGTGCTGTGGCAGATCATTTCCCTCTCCAGCCTGCTGGTGATTGGTCTGTGGGCGTACCACTTCCCGAAGATCGGCGTCAGCTTCATGCCCGCGTTGGACGAGGGCACGCTGCTCGACATGCCGATTTCTGTCCCGCGAGCCAGCGTCACGCAATCGGCGGACGACCTCAAAGCTCGCGACGCGCTCCTGCGCGGCTTCCCCGAAGTCGAGTCCGTCATCGGCAAAGCCGGTCGAGCCGATACACCCACCGACCCCGCGCCCCTGGACATGGTGGAAACGTTCGTGAACTTTCGCCCGAAGGAACTTTGGCCGAAGCGCGTGATGAAGTTCAACGAGGCCCAACGGCAAGCAGAGGTCGTGTTGGAGACGCTGGAGTCGCGTGGATTCCTGCGATTCGTCACGCGCGATCGGGTCGAGAGTCTGCTCAACGATCCCACGCAGAAACGGCTGGCACACTTCGACGAAAAGATTCGCAAGTTAGCGTTGCGTCGCGACCGCGACCGTGACTTGGAACAAAAACCAGACGGCCAACTCGACGACACCACCAAGAAAACGCTGCAACGCTTAGTCAAGACTCTTCGGGAGGTGGCGTCGCAACGTTTCCCGGAAATCAAAGAAGAGCGGGAAAGTCTGCTCAACGACACGACTCAGCACGCGCTGGAACGATTCGATGAAGCGCTGCGAGAACTGTCGCTGCGTCGCTATCGTGAATTTGAGCAAGACCTCGGCCCGCTGCTCGTGCGGTTCACCATCGAAGAGACGATTGCACGGATACGTCGGGCCGGTGATTTGAAGGACGACAATGAATCGGAGACAAGTCCGGGGGCTGACGCCGTCCGGCTCGCCGAACAACTCGCGCCGCGTTTTGGACGTTGGTTGGCTCGCAACCCATCGTTGGAAGACGTGCAAGAACTGACGCAGGCCATCGCCCGCGAGTTGCAAGCGCGGGGCGCGATCACCGATGTTGCCGAAGCCTTGCAGCTCAAAGAGTCGTTGCCGGCCACGTTGTGGCATCAGTCGCTCGAAGCGCTGGGAACCGAGCACCGCACCTTTGCGGGCGAGATGCTCAAGGCCGTCATCGCGCAACGCAGCAAGCTCTGGCACGAGCGCGTCGCGTTGGTCAATTACGAACTCTTCGATCAAGCCACACCGGCTTACAACTGGTATGCGTTGGAAGAACTGGCCAAGACCGCACAGGCCAAGGGGCTGACGAAGGACGCCTCGCATGGCGAGGAAACCGAGCAGTTCGCTACGCGCGTGATCGCAGTGCAACTCGGCAAGTCAGGTGAGACAGAGGACAACACCCATCAGGCCACTGCAACGTACCTCGCTCTTCGCGAAGAACTTGATCCGCCGTTCGCCAAGACGCTCTTTCTTTGGCCGCGTCAGACGGGACCGAAAGGCGATCTCGTCGATGACGAAATGGGCCGCGTGCTGCAAGTCCCCGGATGGTCGAACATTTTCACACAACCCATCATCAACCGCATCGAAATGCTTTCGACGGGCGTTCGCACGGACATCGGCGTGAAGGTGTTCGGGCCGGACCTCGACACGATCGACAAGGTCTGCAAGCAGATTGAAGCCGCACTCAAGCCCATCAACGGAACACGCGACGCGATTGCCGCGCCGGTCATGGGCAAGGGGTATTTGCAAATCGACATCAAACGCCAAGCCGCCGCGCGGTACGGCATCTCGGTCGAAGACATTCAGAACGAAATTGAAGTCGCGCTGGCGGGCCGCGTGGTCACCTACACCGTTGAGAAGCGGGAGCGCTTTCCCGTCCGCATCCGTTACTCGCGCACGAGCCGTGAAGACGAAGAGGCGATTGGCAAACTGCTGATCAGCCCCAGTTCGATGCCGTCGAGCGGCTCGTCCTCTGGCGGCATGAACGGCGCGAGCGGCGGGATGTCGAACGCCAACGCGATGGCTGGAGCGAAATCGGCTCGTAGCAACGACGCCGATTCGTTCTTGTCGCGCACGACTTCTTTGGGGAGCGAGGCGCACTCGTCAACGCCGCAACACGCTCTGTCCGGTCGCAGCGTGATTCCGCTGTCGGTCGTCGCCGACATCCAGATTGTCGAAGGCCCGGCGATGATCAAAAGCGAGAACGGCCGCTTGCTAAATTACGTGACGCTCAACGTGCGCGGCCGCGACATCGTCGGTTTCGTCGATGAAGCCCAGCGCGTCGTCGCCGAGAAAGTCTCACTGCCCGAAGGGGTCCACATCGAATGGAGCGGTGAGTTCGAGCATCAAGTCCGAGCCGCTCGCACGCTGCGATTCGTTTTTCCCGTCGTCATCGTGCTGATCTTCGTGATTCTGTACCTGACCTATCACGATCTCGCCGACGCCGCGCTGATGATGCTGGCCGTCCCCGAAGCGCTCAGCGGCGGAGCCTTCTTCATGTACTTCTTCCCGAAGATCATGCAAGGCTGGCACGCACCGCCGATGGATTTTAGCGTCGCCGTCTGGGTCGGCTTCATCGCCTGCTTCGGCATGGCCACCGAGACCGGCATCATCATGCTGGTCTATCTCCGCGAAGCGATCGAGAAACGCGGCGGCCTGGAAAAGATCGGATCGTTGGAAGAGCTCCGCCAAGCGGTCATCGAAGGCGCGGTCCATCGCTTACGTCCCAAGCTGTTGACCGAGGGAGTCGCGATCATCGCCATCTTCCCGATGGTTTTCGCTCGCGGCGTCGGCGGTGAGATCCTCGCCCCGATGGCCCTGCCGGTGTTGGGCGGCTTGCTGATCTCCGACGAAGTCGTCGATCTGTTCTTACCCGTCCGCTTCTATTGGGTCCGCCGTGCGCGCTGGTTGAAACTGCATCAAGGCCAATCGCATCCAGCGTCCCCCAGCTAATCCGTGTCTTCCGTGCTATCCGTGTTCCCCGACCATCGCATCGAAGAGACGAACACGGATGACACGGAGGACACGGATTGATCCTGCGAAATTCGCTTTGTTCTTCTCAAGGAGTTGCTCGCGATGAATTCCCTCAAGCCTGTTTGCCTGTCTGTTTTGTTGCTGATGGTCGGTGTGGCCGTTGCATATCCGCAAGGTTCCGGCAGCAGCCGCAGCGATCCCGCGCGCGCGACTCGCCCGCAAACGCCCGAAGAGTTTTTCGACACCTTTTGGCGATACCTCGTGAAGAAGGACGCGGCCTACAACACCTGGAAAGCGCTGGACCACGAACCGCCAAAGGAGGAAATCGAGAACCCGCATGGCAACGTGTCTCGCACCTACGCGAATGATGTTGCGGCCAAAGACGCAGAGAATTTGCCGTTCGGTTCGATCTTGGTCCGTGAGGACTACGACGACAAACGCAAACGGCAGAGCATCAGCGTGCTGTACCGCGTGAAGGACTACGACAAGGAGCACGGCAACTGGTACTACCTGCGCTTCACAGAAACCGGCGCGATCATGAAGGGCAAAGACACCAAACCGCTGGCCGGCAAAGTCGCGAGTTGCATCGAATGCCACGCCAAGGCGAGCGGCAAGGATTTCGTGTTCTCCAACGATGCGCTCAAGGTGGAAAAGGCCCCGAAGACTGAGACCCCGACGAAGGAGTGAGCGATGTCGTCGGCAGACATGTCTTCATCGAACCAACCACGCTCGCGGCGATGGAGGTTCGTGCTGCTGGCCGTTGCCATCACGGCCACGGCCGCCATCGCGTGGCGCGAGTCGCGTCCGACAGTACTCGTCGGCCGCGCGTGGCCGGTCGCGGAGCGTGTTGCAATCGGCGACGTGCCGCATCAAGCGTGGGACGAGTTGCTCAGACGCTACGTGGATGCCGACGGCTTTGTGGATTACGCAGGCTGGAAACAATCGCCGGAAGACATGCAAAAGCTCGACGAGTATCTGGCGGTGTTGTCGCAAGCGAACGAAGCAAGCGACGCGACAACGGTGCAGCGGCTCGCGTTTTGGATCAACGCCTACAACGCCGTTACCGTGCGCGGAATCTTGCTCGAGTACCCGACCACGAGCATTCAGAATCATGTTGCTCGCGTGTGGGGCTACAACATTTGGCGCGATCTGAAGCTGATTGTCGGAGATCGCCGCTATTCGTTGGGAGAAATCGAGCATTCCATCCTGCGGAAGATGAACGAGCCGCGCATTCATTTCGCGATCGTGTGTGCCTCGCGCGGCTGCCCGCGATTGCTTAACGAAGCCTACTCCGCCGAGCGGCTGGAGGAGCAACTCAGCCGCAATACGCTCGCGTTCTTCGCCGACTCAACCAAGTGCTCGGTCGACACCTCGAAAAACGAATTGCATCTCTCGCCGATTCTCGAATGGTTCGCCGCCGACTTCGGAGCTTCCACACCGGCGGTTTTGCAGCGCATCGCCGGCTGGCTGCCGGAATCGGCTCAAGCGGTCGCGCGGGCGCTGGGGGTGAGAGTGAATTACCTCGACTACGACTGGAGCCTGAACGACCAAGCTACGGCCGGTCCGCCATTGCCCCCTTTTTGAGACGGGTGTCACGGGCATTCCGGAATTGGCCCCAACGGGGACTGACTCGAAAGCCCAGGGCAACGCCCTGGGTTAGCACACACCAACTGTGGTTGAGCCCCAACGGGGCGCAACTGGCATGGCGTCCGTGCAAGTTGCGCCCCTTCAGGGCTGGAAATGATTTCTCAAATGACTAACCCAGGGCGTTGCCCTGGGCTATCGAATCACGCCCCCTTGGGGCTGAACACCGCTGACAATCGCTGAAATTTGAGAGACCGGTTGCCTCCTTATTGAGACGCGAGTCGATTGATGAATCTCAACGAAGTCACCGTCATCATCCCGGCGCTCAACGAAGAGCAAGCGCTGCCGCTGGTACTGCGCGACCTGCCGCCGGTGGGAGTCGTCATCGTCGTTGACAACGGCTCGACGGACGGCACCGCCGAGGTCGCGGCTCGTGCAGGAGCCGTCGTCGTCCACGAACCACGTCGCGGCTACGGTTCGGCCTGCTTGCGCGGGCTGGCAAAAATTGAACAACG
Source organism: Planctomyces sp. SH-PL62 (assembly GCA_945893075.1). Taxonomy (GTDB): domain Bacteria; phylum Planctomycetota; class Planctomycetia; order Planctomycetales; family Planctomycetaceae; genus SXKJ01. The sequence continues at coordinate 23,207 of CAMDDX010000048.1, forward strand.
AACACTCGCTGGAGAGCCGCCGCCGCGCGTGGTCGTGTTTGTGGACGCGGATCACAGCGACCACGCGGATTTGCTGCCGCAACTCGTCACGCCGATCTTTGAGGGTCGAGCCGACATGGTTCTCGGTTCGCGCATCCTGGGAGAACGTGAACCAGGCGCGATGCCTCCGGCCGCGTACTTCGGAAATCACCTCGCGTGTTTTCTGATGCGACTGTTGTTCGGCGCGAGGTTCACCGATCTCGGCCCGTTCCGAGCCATCGACTACGCCAAGCTCCGCGAGTTGGCGATGTGCGATACGAATTACGGCTGGACGATCGAGATGCAGATCAAAGCCGTGCGCGCCGGTTTGCGTTGGCTCGAAATCCCCGTGCCGTATCGTCGCCGCGTCGGTCAGAGCAAAATCAGCGGCACCGTGTCCGGCGTCGTGAAAGTGGGCAGCAAGATTCTGTGGACGATCGCGCGATACGGGCTGAAAGGGACGCGGAAATGAACGCCCCATTCCGTCGCCTTGTGCTGCTCGGCAGCGGCTGCTGGCTGTGCTACCTCGCCGTCGCAGGCAGCGCTCGCAGCCTGCATGAAGCGGGGTCCGGCAATGATGTGTTGCTGGTGTTGCTCGCGTTGTTCGGAGTGGCGTTCGGTCTGCATCTACTTGCGCTGCGTGTGGCGATCCGTTTGCCCGACGATCGGAGATTGCTGGCGGTCCTGTGGGCCGGAGCCGTCCTGTTTCGAGTGACGTTGCTGCTGTGCGATCCCATCGAAGAGATCGACCTGTATCGCTACGTGTGGGACGGCGCAGTCAGTCAGAGCGGCGCGAGTCCCTTCCGTTACAGTCCGCAACAAGTGCTGGCGTCCAGGGCGGACGACGCGCTGCCCGATGACCTCGCGCGGCTGGTTCGTCTGCGAGACCACTCGCCGGAGTTGGCCGCGATCCTGCGGCGAGTCCATTTCGGCGAACTGCCGACGATCTATCCGCCCGTCAGCCAGATCATCTTTGCCGCGAGTTCCTGGCTGACGCCCGAAGGCAGTTCTGTGGCCACTCGCCTGACGCTGATGAAAGCTTGGTTCGTGGCGTTCGACCTGGCCACGTTGGCTCTGGTTCTGCGACTGCTGTCGCAGGCCAGCCGTCATCGGGGTTGGGCCATCGCTTATGGCTGGTGTCCGCTCGTCATCAAAGAAATCGCCAACAGCGGACACCTCGATGCGCTGGCAACCTGCTTGATGACGCTCGCCGTCAGCTTGTTGTTGTCAGCGCTCGCCACAAGTTCCGATCAGCCAGCGCGGCGATTCCGGCTTTCAATGGGAGCCGCATTGGCGCTGGCTCTGGGCGTGGGAGCCAAACTGTTCCCGGTCGTCTTGGCTCCGCTGTTGTTGTGGACGTTAGCCAAACGGATGAGCGTGAAGATGAGTCTGCTGGCCGCAGTCGTCTTCGTCACGGTTAGTCTCACGGTGTTGTGGCCGATGCTTCCGACTCTCGAAACGTCAGAGGTCAGCAGCCTGGAATTGAACAACGCCCATGTGACTCAGAGCGACCACGACCAACCGCCGTTGCCGCCGACCGAAGTTCCGACCACCCCTCGCGATCCCAGCGAAAGTCTGCGCGCGTTTCTCGGCCGCTGGGAGATGAACGACTTCTTGTTTCTGATCGTCATCGAGAATCTGCGTCCCTCGACGGGCCTGCCGCCGGAGAAAGTCGCATGGTTCACGGTGACTCCCGAATCGTGGCGACAAGGACTCGTCGCCAATGTGGTCTCGGCGACCGGCGTGTCTCCCGAACGAGTTCCCTTCCTGCTGACGCGGCTGCTGCTGGGCTTCGTATTCGTCGCGCTGTCGTGTGGACTCATTGGCTGGGCAACGTCGCGCGGCAGCGGCCTGCCGTTGTCGTACCAAGCGAGGGGTCAGGCACCGCAGAATTCAGAATTGGCGGATTGCGACTCTGTTGAAGAAAAGCGCTTTCTCCTGCCAATTCTGAATTCTGCGGTGCCTGACCCCGGCCGGGTGAGCCGCGTCCTCGAAGTCGCCTTCCTGACGCTGGTTTGGTTCTGGCTGTTATTACCGACGCAGAACCCGTGGTATCTGACGTGGGCCTTGCCGCTGATTCCCTTCGCGCGGTGTCGCGTCTGGTTCGCTCTGAGCGGATTAGCCTTCGTGTATTACCTGCGATTTTGGATGACGGCACGATTGACCGAACCGCTGTGGGGGACACCGTACTCGGGATCGCAGTTTTTCGACCTCATCATCACCTGGGTCGAATTTGCCCCGTGGCTGATTTGGCTTACGTGGTCAGCCTGTGGCTGTATGGAGCATTCGTTGTCCACCAACCCGACGCGCCGACCCGATGATGATGTCGTCGGTCGGTTTTAGCCTGAATCAAACGTCCCCCCACTGAGGCCAGCTCAGTGGGGTCACTTGTTTGAGGATCATCCAAATTTCGAGGCTATACCGGTTTGACGTTTTCAGCGCACGGACCTTTTTTGCCAACGCCTTCCGTGAACGTCACCTTCTGACCTTCGTGCAGGTCATTGAAGCTGACTCCTTGGACGACAGACGAGTGAAAGAACAGGTCTTTATCGCTCGCCGTTTTGATGAAGCCAAAACCTTTGTCCGTCAATTTCTTGATAGTGCCTTCGGGCATTTCGTGCGTTCCCTGAATTGATTGTGGGGATGCGAAACAACTCAGCAAACGTTGCCGAACTGGCCGTCATCCATTGGTTGAATAAAGCTTACCGGTTGAGTCAAGCGTAACACGCCACCGCTCCATCAGGGAACAGGGGCCACGAACTCTCAAAGCTATCCGAGGATTTCGACCAACAGCAGGAATGCTTCGCGAATCTTGTTCTTCGATGTCCCCATCCCTTGAGCCACTTTGTAAAGGGAGAGTGCCGCATCCAGACCTGCGGCTCGATTGGTTTGTGCTCCCGCGGTGGCGTCATGGGCGGCGACCGCTTGCGTGGCTCGTCGCCGGGCTTTTTTGACTTTCCATTTGGCTTTGACCATCGACACCATTTGTGGTGAGACATCAATCCCTTTTTCCTTCAGTGCGGCGGTGGTCTCCTTGGGCATGGCTCCCTTGTGGGCCATGAGATAGTCCCGAATTGCCGCCGATTTGTTGAGCTTCGGTGGCACCGTCGCGCTGCTGGCCGCTTTGCTGCTGTGTGATTTCTTTGCCATGTGATCATTCCCAAATACGTAGAAAAAGTTAAAGCCCGTTTAAGGACTTTAACGTCCGACTCTTCGTTTACGAACTGCATCATCAAAAAAAACGAGTTGGAATTCTCTCCGGTGATATGTCAGTCAATTGACGGTCATCAATACTGCCGCCGTTTGTCAGCGTATGTGGCCGCATTTCACCGGTGGGCATGATCTGCTCGATGCACTCGGATTTGATGCCATCGCGGGCCCTTTCGCAGGTGTGCGATGTGCTCGTGAATAACAGTCAGCAGTCCGAGTTTCATCAAGTCGCTTCCTGATCGTCATCGACTTCGCCATCCAAATGAAATCTGTGGAGCAACCGATGGATCAGCGGAGCCAGGACCACAGCCATCATCGTGAGAAAAGCGATCCCACTATAGAGCGCGTAAAACGTCGAAAAGAGCTTGCCCGCCGTGGTGGTCATGTGATCGACCGGCCCCATGCCCGTGAGGATCATGGCCGCGTTCAAGAGTGCGTCGATCCAAGACAAATCGGCGAAGTGGCGATAGCCCACACTCCCCATCAGCAGCGACACGGTGACGATCAATAGTGTCACACCGAAACAACGACCCAAGCGGAATACAAAAGCCGCACGAGGTAGCAGGGGCTCGTGTTTCTTTTCAAACATCGTGATCCACCTCTCTCAGCCGGTTGACCGTAGCCCGACTCTCTGAGTCGGGCGTTTTCGCGCAGAATTCCCGACTCGGAGAGTCTGGTTTCGGGCTTCTCATAGAGCCGATCAGTGATTCAAACAGAACTCGGCGGACGCCAGCAACGCCCAGGCGAGTTGCTTCAGCACGGCGTCGCGGCGTTCTCCGGAACGCTGGAGTTGCTCAGACACCTCGGCAACTTCGGCGGCAGTGGGGCGACGGGACAGCACGCTGAGATAGAGGTCATCGGCCACCGCTTCCGCAGAAGCGAGGGCCTTCAGACGGGTCAGCAGGCTTTCGGGTTGAGCATCGAGGAGCTTCAACAGATCGGCGTCGTTCATCAGAAACAACGCCGCCCGCAGCGAGGGAGCGAATTCGCCTTCCGGCTCCATCGGCGGGTTCGCAAACGCTTTCAGGAATTTCTGTTTGAGAGCGTCGTTGGGCGGCGTGCCGACGGCTTGCGTCACGCTCGCGAACAGTTGCTCGGCCGAGAGCGGCTTTTCCAAGGCGACGGCGAAGTGCTCCGGTAACGGCTCTTTCACGTCGGACGGAAGCACTCCCGAACGCTGGTACGTGCGCGTTAGAGCCAGTTCGCGCAGCAGCCATTTGATGTCGAACTTGTGCTCGATCATCTCGCGGGCGAGCAGTTCGAGCAGTTCCGGATGCGACGGCGGATTCTCGCTGTGATGCAGGTCGAGCGGATGCACAATCCCGCGACCCATCGCGACAAACCACATTCGGTTGGCGATGTTCTTCGAGAACTGCAAGTTGTCCGACGTCGTCAATTGCTGCGCGAGTTGTTCCAGCGGGCTGAACTTTGGACGGCCGGGATCTTTCGCCTTCTTGTCAGGCGCTTCGAGATATTCCTCTCCCTTTGCGAAAGCCGGGATCGCGATCTCTTCCCGGCCAGGGACGCGCGGACCAATCGACTTCTTCTCCGCATTGAAGACCGATTGAAATTCGATCTTCTTTGTCATCAGGCTTTCGCTGACGGCCGGAAACTTGGTGTCGTTCCGCAGCGCGGTGTTTAAGAAGACGACGTACATCCCTTGGAAGTCAGCCTGCTTGTAGTCCTTGATGAAAAGATGGTCGTGACACTGAGCACATTGCAGGTCCAGGCCCAAGAACAATCGGCCGACGTCACGAGTCAGGATCGGATAGTCGATCGCGTTCTGCCCGTAATGCTCCAACCGCTTGCTGAGGAAGAACGCCGAGGCCCGCGTCTGTTCGTTCTTCGGATCGGGCGAGATCAGCTCGCGAGCCAGCACGTCCCACGGCTTGTTCTTCTGGAACGATTCGCGGAGGTAGGCGATCCACTCAGGATGCTCGCCGCGGCGTTCCATCAGCAGGACGTGCATCAAGTCTGCCATGCGGTTGGGGAACTCGTCGCTCGCCAACAGCTTGTCGATGAGCTTCTCGCGCTTGTCGGCGGCCGAGTCGTTCAAGAACTCGCGAGCCTCCGTCACGTTCGGAATGCGGCCGGCGAAATCGAGGAACACGCGCCGCAAGAATTCCGCATCGTCCGCCAGCGCCGCGGCCGGCTGCCCGGCAAGCTTCGCCTCGATCAACGCATCGACCCGCGAGTGCAACGGCTCGTCAGCGAACAGCGAGTTCGCCGAGCCCAAGACAATTCCAATCAGCAACAAACAACAGCACGACGGTCGAAATCGCGGCATGATCGGCTTCGCTTCGGAGGGAGGAGCGGTGGGTTTCAAACGCGGGAGGGGCTCTGTGGTGGACCAAGTTGGCGGGGGGAGTATAAACGTGAAAGCAACGGGGTCGGGAGTCTTTTTCTCGTGCCGGTCACTTGGCCTCGAAAGTTTTGCGGAGCGAATGCAGGCGAACCGCAGGGCGGAGAGCCAGCGTTGCAATCCGGACTAATGCGTGGCCATCCACTTCTTCCACTCGCGTTCGAGGATTTCCGTCTCGCCAAACGCAGCCTCGAATTCACGCAGGCGGACGTCCGGCAAATCGGCGATGAGTCGCGGCTTGAGCTGGATCGTCTTCAGATACAACACGACGTCGTCGCTCCGGGTCTTGAGCAGAAAGTAGGTCAGCGCCCAGGACTCGGCATACGCGGCGCGGGCTTTGTTGGGCTGCAAGAAGCTGTCATCCGCGCGAATCAGTTCGGCCAGTGAAATGGACTCGCGCGGCGAGCGGAAGGTCTCGCGAAACTCCTTGCGTCGCGGAGCATTCACGCGGCCGATCGTCTTCCAGCCGGAGCGGCTATCGAGGTCCGGCACCTCGAAGAACATCGCCATCCCTTCGGTCAACCAGCGCGGATTGTCGGCGTACCGCGTGTGCAGCCCGCTGTTGAACGCGATCTGATGCGTCGCCTCGTGAACCGTCGTCGCCACGTTGAACGGTGATGCCGCGATCTTTCGCTGAATGTCCGACGCCGTCTGCGCCGGTGCCGAGTTCGGGCCGGCGGTCAAATCGAACAAGATGATCCGATTGGTCGGCTCGGAGAAATATCCCGGCGACTGGGCCGCGTCGGGCCGGTCGTGCTTCGTGGCGAACTCCGTGAACTGCGCATGATCTTTCAGCACGATGGCCGGCAGCGGAAACTCCGGCTCGCGCAGTTCCAGGCCGGCGGCTTTCCAGTACGCCTGGAAGGCGTCATGCAGTCGCTCGAAGAGCGATCCACACCACTCGGCATATTTCCGTCCGGCGGTTGAACAGATGACGTAATGTTTGGTGACGACGATCTGCGTCGGCGTCGTGATGCCCAACTCGGCGACCTCACGCGACAGTTGCTCGCCAAGTTCTTCGGCCTTCAAGGGTCGAAAGAGTTCGTCGGTCGTCTCGTGCTGCTGTCGCTGTTTCGGGGTCACGTTCCAGAGCCGCCCGTCGCGTGCTTCCAGCAACAGTCCTCCGTCCTGAGCTTCCAGCAGCACACGAGCTTCCACGGACCGCGTCACCGACTTCACGTCGGTAAAGGTGACGCGATGCAACCGGCGCTCCGGCGTGAGTTCGCGGGGCGGTTCCTCGGCCCGGACGAAGCTCGTCGCGAACGCGAGCAGCCAGACGATCAGAAGAATCACGCGCATCGTGGAAATCTCAGCGACCAACAATTCGGCACGAAAAGAGTAACCCGCAGCGTCAGCGAGGGCGAACGCTCAGCCGACTTGAATTGCAGCAAAGCCTTCTGAAGCGTTCGCCCTCGCTGACGCTGCGGGTTAGTTAGAACGCAACGACCGACATTGCCGGTCCTCCAGCCATTTCACCGGTTTCTGCGGTCGAGTAGCTTCCGGTCCAACGTTTGAAAACCAACCGAAAGCCGCCGCGATGAGCACTCCCCACGATCCTTCCACCTCTCGGCGTACCGAGCCGAATCGCCTGGGTGGCGAGACCAGCCCGTACCTCTTGCAACACGCCTTCAACCCGGTCGATTGGTTTCCGTGGGGCGAGGAAGCGTTGTCGCTGGCTCGACGACTCGACAAGCCGATCTTCCTGTCGATCGGCTACAGCGCGTGTCATTGGTGCCACGTGATGGAGCACGAGTCGTTTGAGAATCCCGATATCGCGCAGCGGATGAACGACCTCTTCGTCTGCATCAAAGTCGATCGCGAAGAGCGGCCGGACCTCGATCAGATTTATATGACCTCGGTGCAGATGATGACCGGCCGCGGCGGTTGGCCGATGTCGATGTTTCTGACACCCGACTTGCGGCCGTTCTTCGGCGGGACGTACTGGCCGCCGGTGTCTCGCATGGGGATGCCGGGCTTTCGAGACATCCTGAAAGGGGTGGCCGATGCTTGGACGAACCGCCGCGACGATGTGTTGCGCAGCGCGGAGGAACTCACCGGAGAACTGATTCGCGCGACGAACGAATCGTTGCCGCGCTCCGGAATGAACCTCGAAACTCTCCGTGGCGCGATGCGCGAATTTCTACGGCGAGTCGATTGGCAGGAAGGTGGCATCGGCGGCGCTCCGAAGTTTCCGCACCCGATGGATCTCCGCGTGCTGCTGCGCTGCTGGAAGCGATTCGGCGATCAACAGGCGCTCGATGCCGTGCGGTTGACGCTCGACAAGATGGCGGGGGGCGGCATCTACGATCAACTCGGCGGCGGGTTTCATCGTTATTCGACCGACGCGCATTGGCTGGCACCGCACTTCGAGAAGATGCTTTACGACAACGCGCTGCTCACGCAGACGTACCTCGAAGCCTTTCAAGCGACCGGAAACCCCAATGATGCGCGCGTAGTCCGTGAGACGCTCGACTATGTGCTGCGTGAGATGACTCAACCGGGGGGCGGCTTCTACAGCACGCAAGACGCCGACAGCGAAGGGGTGGAAGGGAAGTTCTTCGTGTGGTCGCAGGACGAAGTTTTGGAACTGCTCGGCCAGGAAGAGGGCCGGCTGTTCTGCGATGTCTATGACGTCTCGCCACACGGTAACTGGGAAGGACACAACATTCTCAACCTCCCGAACGTGGGGCAGGTTTTCAACCTGCCCGTGAAAGACGGAACCATGCGGGACGGGCAGGTTGAAAACCTGCCCC
>CAMDDX010000049.1 GCA_945893075.1 Planctomyces sp. SH-PL62
CTTGACCACCACTTCACAAGCCCGACGCTCCGCATCGGACAACCGAACGATATATTTCTTGTTCACGAGAACCTCCTTGTTCAAGAGAGATTCTCAGAATTCATCAGAGTGACTCAACCCCAAAAGTGAGACCTGACAGAGCACTAGCCCCGGTTACACGGCATGAACCGGGGCTAGCGCCGCGCGGCTAATTTTCGGAATGCGGATCAGCTTTCCTCCATGAATCAGCCAGCCAGTGCCCTTATCCTTGGGAACCAGGCCATGAAATCGTTCTCTGAGCTGACCGGAAAAGAAAAGAACACCGAACGGCTGCGATGGGTCTGCGTTCCGATAGCGGCAGTGCTCGGCGTTTTCGTCCTGCGCATCATCGCTGGCTTCGTGATGATGCCTGCACTCGCTCAACTCTCCGGGTCTGCGGCAATGCCCGCATCGGACTTCCGCCGATTCTTTCTTCACAGTGTCTCTGGCATTCTGACGGCGGCGGTCTTTGTTATCGCCGGAGCCAAGACGGCACCGCGACGCCGACTCGCAACAGCCATCGTGCTGGCTGGACTCTGGAGTCTGGAGGCACTCAGCAGTCATGTGCTCGTCCATCTTTCCCAAGGCACGCCGCACTACCTGCACTTCCTCGTTGAGGCCGTCGGAGCGGCTGGCGCGGCGGTTGCCATCGGCTACTCAGAGAGATCGAAAGCCGGACGTCAATAACGACAGCGGGCCGACGATGCTGGGCCAATAGCATCACCGGCGTTTTGATCTTCGAGGCTCTTTGCGTTCCTTCGACGGTCGTTGCTTCATTCGCGGTGGGTTGGGAACGGTCTCTTGTTTTCCGCGAGGACGACCACGGGACGAGCGGTCGAAGACCAAACGGAAATCGAGTTCGCGGCGGTCGACGTTGACGAAAGCGACTTGCACGCGAACTTTGTCACCGAGACGAAGCTGCTTCCCGGTTTGTCGGCCCACGAGGCTGACGCTATCCGCGTCGAAGCCGAAATTGTCTTGCTCGGCAAGCGTGCTGATGTGGACGAAGCCGTCGACGGGGAGTTGCGTCCCTTTGCAGAACAGGCCGAAGCGTTCGACGCCGGTGATGATCGCGTCGAACTCCTCGCCGACTCGCGTGGACATGAACGCCAGCAGCTTGATCTTCGTCAGTTCTCGCTCCGCTTGAGCCGCTCGGCGTTCGGTGTCCGAACAATGCTGGCCGAGGATTTCGAGTTCGGCGTCGCTCGCACCGTGGCGGACGCTGCCAGCGTCCGCATGTTTTGAGTGCTGCCGGTCCTTCCGAGCATTGCCGACGCAAGCTGCGTCGGCCACGACGATCTCGTCAAACAAACGGTGGATCGTCAGGTCCGGGTAACGGCGGATCGGGCTGGTGAAGTGGCAGTACTCGGTGACTGCCAGCGCGTAGTGTCCGATCGGCACGCCGGAGTACTCCGCCTGCCGCAGACTGCGGAGCAAGGCGTAGTTGACCGCGTGCTCGGCCGGCGTGCCGGCGACGTCTTTGAGCAATTTCTGCAACGCGGATTTCGACAAGATCACCGGACTATCGAATGGCGACGGACGGGATTTGAGATTTGAAATTTGAGATTTGGAATGTCGCTTTCCTTTGTCGCGACGCTGCTCGCGATTGGGCGGCTGCGGTTCGCCGACTTCAAAGCCGAGCGTGGCGACGAACTTCGCGAAGGCTTGTAGCTTGAGCGAGTCCGGCTCGGCATGAACTCGGCGCAGGAAGCCGACCTCGAGGTCGTTGAGTTTCGTCGCAACCGCAATGTTCGCGGCGAGCATGAACTCTTCGATGAGCTGATGGCTTTCGTCGTGTTCGACTTCGTGAGCGCCGGTCACTCGGCCGTCTTTGTCGAAGTCGAGTTTGACTTCTGGCAGGTTGAGATCGAGTGAGCCTTTCACGAACCGGCGGCGGCGCAATGTCATCGCCAACGAGTGCAGGTCGTGAAGCAGTTGAATGACAATCAGAGAGACGGCATGCACTGCCCCAGGCGAGCGGGGCGGCGTCAGCCCCCCGACTCCTCGATCTGCGTCACGTTCGGTCGGGAGGCTAACGCCCTCCCGCTCGCCGGCATGCTTCGCGATCAACGGCATCACTTCTTCATACGCGAAACGCTGCGTGACTTTGATCGCCGACTTGGCGAACTCGGTGTGAACGGGGATGCCGTCGGGAGTGAACTCGATAAAGGCTGAGTTCGTGTAGCGGACGCGGCCTTGTTGCAGGCTGGCGAGGCCGTTCGAGATCACTTCCGGCAGCATCGGCAGCACGCGCGTCGGCAGATACACGCTAGTGCCGCGTCGCCGCGCTTCGCGATCCAACACACTGCCGAGACGCACGAAGTGAGCGACGTCGGCGATGTGAACTCCCAGCACCCAATGGCCGACCTCGTTGCGTCTCAGCGAAATCGCATCGTCGAAGTCGCGAGCGTCAAAAGGGTCGATGGTCAGAATCGTTTCGTTTGTCAGATCGAGTCGGCCGCGCAGATCGGCTTCATCGAATCGCTCCGCTTGCCGAGCCGCTTCCGCCAGCACTTCGGGGGGGAATTCGTCGGGCAGATTGAACTCGTGAACGATCGACTGCAGATCGACTCCCGGATCCCCTTTCGGGCCGAGCACTCGCGTCAGGACCGCCTCTCCAGATTGCGAGTGGGATGGGAACCGCAGCATCTCGATGACGACTTTGTCGCCAGGAGCCGCCCCTTTCGCACCGGGATCGCCGACCCAGATCGGGTCTTCAAAGTTGCGGCCGTCGATCTTCACATAGCCCTGGCCGTCGAACTCGTCGTAGGTGCCGACGAACGAATTGGTCGCTCGCTGCGTGACCTCGACCACTTTGCCGTACGACCGTTCCCCCTCGCGTGGTTGTCCGCCCATTTGCACGATGACGTTGTCGCCGACTTGAGCGTCCTTCAAATCGCGCATCGCGATGGAGACCTCCAGCGGCTTCATCCCCGCGCGATGCCCCGCCGCGTCGGCCGTTGCGATGAACACCGCACCGCGCACGCCGATCTTCTTAATCACGCCCGACAGCGAACCCGGTTTGAGTTTCTTCTTCTCAGAGGGAACGTCGCCCGATACGGATTCGCCGACATCCTCGTTGGGATGTTGCTGGTCCTGTTCGAGGCTCGCCGCGCCGCGTTGGAAGATCGCTCGCCACGCGATAAGGAATTCTTCGAAGTCCCGCTTGCGAATGCCCAGCCGCTTGGCGACATGTTTCGGCTCCAGCTTCCGAGCATTCGGCCGCGAGTGGATGTAATCGGTGATGAGGTCTTGGAAGAAGTCGGACATTTTGAACTTTGATCAATTCGTTGGACGCAATCGCGAATCGATGGCGTCTTTGCGGTTGAGTTGCAAAAAGTATTCGGTGGCGCGGCCAATGGCGGTGAGTGGAATGATGCGGCCCAGTCGGAGTCGAAAGTGCTTGCGCCAAAGATCACGGCGTGGATTGAACAGGCGGACGACACGTCCCGTTTTCAAATCAATCGACGAGAGATCGCAGCTTTTGAGACGATTGCAGTCGAAGCACGCCCAAGCCAGGTTCAGCAGAGTGGTTTCGCCGGCATGCCTTTTCGAGAGGACGTGATCCGGTTCATGACCAAAGATGGCGTCGCGTTCATGAACCAAGCAGTATTCGCAACGATGGCGAGCACGTTTTTGTAGTTCCCGTCGCATCGAAGCTGGGACTCGCCTACTCATGTCCGTTTGACTCCACGCATTTTCGCCTTGAGCCGTCGAAAAAAGCTTTCGGCATGCGCGAACTCATCCAAATCTCGCCGGTCCCGATCAGTCAGAACTCCGTCGCGGTTTTTCTCCAGCAGTTGACTGGCACGTCGCTGAAACGCTGGAGACGGGTGATAATCCAAAATCGCATCGCGTGACGGTGAGGTCGCCAGGAATTCAGCGATCTCGTCAAAGATGCTGCGTTTGAGACGCGGCTTTACGCGGCGAACAGTTCGTTTGATGGTGGTCAACATTTTCGATGCTCCTCGGTGATTGATTCTCGGAACTGAGCCGCGAACTTCAAGACCAAGCGGCCGTTAATCTCGGCCCCGCAACTCGCAGGTCGCCGTTGCGAACGGTCAGGGTGTTGGCGTCAAAGAACTCGCACAGCGGGACGGAGAACTTGCGGCTGACTCCCCACGCATCGCGCAATTGAGCCATCGACGCCGGGCCGTTCTTGTCGAGGAATTCGGCGCAGAGCTGTCTTGCGCGTTCGATCGCTTCAGGGGCGAAGTACAAGTCCTCGGCGATCTTCACCAGCAGGCCGTCCTCGCAACTGACGTGCAGCAGCGGCGCGATTTGATCCAGCGTTTGGCCGACGGTCGCGGCGAGTTCTTTCGTGGTCGGCGGCATGAGGCCGGCGGCGGCGATGGTTTCGAGCAGCTTCGTGCGCGCTGCCTGTTGGTTTTTCGTGAGCTTGATCTGCGCGTCGGCTGGGCCGATCTGTGGGCCGACTTTGACCAGTTCGTTCTTCACGAGCAGATGATTGAAGACGGCGTCCAGTAGCGCGGGATGTGTGATCTCGCGGCAGGCGGATAAGAACAGTTCGCGCGGCAAGGCTCGGCGTGGCTGATGCTTGGCGAGCACTTCGCGGACGGTCTTCATCACCGACGCCGACAACGCCACGAGCCGGTCTTTGTGAACGAGCAGACCGCGTTCCGCACTGCCCAGCCGGATCAGTTGGCCGGACGAACGCAGTTCGTCGAGTAGTTGCCGATAACGGGGCGGTTGAATGCCGGCTCGCCGCGCGGCTTCCAGCGGCGAGTCGTCGAGGCTGTCCTTTTGCGAGATCAACGCTGATAGCCGCGCGACATCCGAAGTCTGTGCCCACCTCGTGCCGAGCGACACGAGATCCTTAATTCGCTTGCCGACCGGCAGGCACGGATCGAGCACTCGGCCGCCGGAGACCGTGATGCTTGGCGAGACGCGACGGAGAATGAATCGCTGGCCGTGCGCGGCAACGATCGGTTCTTTGGTTCGCAGTTCTGCGAAGCCGGTTTCTCCCGGAGGCAGCGTGCGGCCTTTGAGATTGATCCTGGCCAGCACCTCTCGCGTGCCCAGATGCAGGTTGAACACCAACCGGTCGCGCAGCACGATCGGCGACGACGACAAGTTCCGCAGCTCGACGAGCATTCGCCGCGTCGGCAGCAAATAACCGGGCGAGGCGAGTTCCATGCCGCGCTCCACCTCCTCGTTTTTGATTCCCGCCAGGTTGATCGCCGTCCGTTGCCGAGCCGCCGCGCTGTCGGCCTGTTGACCGTGATGCTGCACACCACGCACGCGGACCTCACGTATTTCCGGCAGCAGTTCCAGCGTCTCGCCCGCGGTGGCCGAGCCGCTCATCACCGAACCAGTCACCACCGTGCCGTGTCCCGCGACGCTGAAGACTCGGTCGATCGGCAATCGAAACAAGTCGTTCGCTTCCGGAAGAACGACCTCGCGAGCAACCCGCACCAACGTCGCTTTAAGTTCGTCGAGCCCCTCGCCGGTCTGCGACGAGACTGGCATGATCGGGCAGCCTTCCAGAAAAGTGCCGCGCAGAAAGTCTTCAATGTCGGCCGCAACCAGTTCCAAGTAGTCGCGGTCCACGAGGTCGATCTTCGTGAGTGCCACCAATCCGGTTGGAATGCCGAGTAGTTGCATGATCTCCAAATGCTCGCGCGTCTGCGGCATCACACTGTCGTCGGCGGCAATCACCAGCATCGCGACGTTCACGCCGGTCGCTCCCGCAACCATGTTCTTCACGAACCGCTCATGCCCCGGCACATCGACGACGCCGAACTGGATGCCCTCCTGCTCGAAGTGCGCGAAGCCCAGATCAATCGAGATCCCGCGCGCCTGCTCCTCCGGCAACCGATCCGTATTGATACCGGTCAGTTTGCCGACGAGTCTCGTCTTGCCGTGGTCAATGTGCCCGGCCGTGCCGATCAGGATGTGCTTCGTTGGGACGAACGCCGAATTCATTTCACGTCCTCAGAGTAGTCCTCGCCATAAGCAGCTAGTTCCAACGGTGGAGGGATCATTGGCCACTCGAATGCAATTAAGCACTGGACGGCCAAATGTCGTACTGACTCCCAATGCGGTGATGAATCAAGTGATGCCTCCTGCCAATGCTCTGAGTTCTGCGGACCACAGAACGACTCGAAACAAGCACGCATGGCCGCTAATGCCTTTTGTTGGTCTGCCGTGAAGTCACTCTTTACTCCCAAACGCAGTCGGCGTTCTGCGTGCGAGAACCGTTCAGGCAATTCCTCAACATTCTCCGACCAGACGGATAGCAGTCGGTGTTGATATGCGGCGGATTGCGCCAATGCCTGAAGTGAGAATTTCAGAGCTTTCCAATGGGTGTCCCACGAACGGGTCATCGTTACTCATACTCCCACTTGGACACCCAAGGATCGCGAGTCTGCTTCTGCCAGGCTTTGAGTTTGTTCTGTAACTCGGCCACCAGCTTCGCATGCTCCGGATCATCGGCGAGGTTCTTGAGTTCGTCGGGATCGGCCACAAGGTCATAAAATTCAAAACGGGGACGATGAATGTACGCCGACGTCGATCGCAAACCGTAGACCGGCAGTTTTGATTTCAACGCCATCTGCCACGTCGGCGAGGCGTACAAGTCAGAAGCGAACGGATACGGCAGCTCGTGAGCGATGTTGAAGATCAGCTTGTGCCGGCCGCTGATGATTGAGCGCATCGGGTAATACATCGTGACCTCGTGGAACGTGTGCGAGCCGAAGATCTCGTCGAAGCCGTTCTTCGCGGCGTGTTCGTCGGTCAGCGCCTTCAAGAACGAGCGGCCGTGAAACGTGACCGGCTGCGTCTTCGCGTTCTTGGCGGGACGTGCTCCTTCGGGCGAGCCGCCATTCTCACGCGGGACGATGGGCGGTGCCGGCTTCGGCGTGACTCCGCACCAGTCGAGAATCGTCGGCGTGATGTCGGCCCAACAAGCGAGCGCGTCGGTGGTGCCTCGACGAGGTTGCGTGGGATCGCGAACGATCAACGGCAGCCGCGCACCGGGGTCATACAACGTCGTCTTCGCTCCGGGAAATGGCGGGCCGTTGTCGGCGAGAAACAGCACGAGCGTGTCGTCCCAATGGCCGGAATCCTGCAACGCCTGCATCAACGTTCCGACGCCTTGATCGAGCCGGTTGATCGCTTCGTAAAACTCAGCCCACTCCTGGCGGACTTCGGAAGCGTCCGGCAACCACGACGGGACGCGCATCTTGTCGGCAGTGAAACGGACCGGCGTCACGCCCGGATAGAAATCGTCCTTCGGCGAGTTCGCAAAACCTTGAGCCGCTCGATGCGGATCGGTACTGCACCAGTAGAGAAAGAACGGCCGGTCATCCTTTTCGGTGATCCACGACTTCGCGTTCTCGGCCATGCGAACGGAGTTTCGCGATCCCTGAATGCCGTCGTTGCGGTACGCCTCGAAGTGGTACGTCGCTTCGGGTGCGAGGTGATACTTGCCGATCGAGCAGGTTCGATATCCCGCCTCGGTCATCATCACCGGCAGCGTGCGCACCGAGTCATACGTTGAAAAATGACCGTCACCGTGAGCGTGCCCGTAATGCCCCGTCGCGTGATTGAAGAGACCGGTCATCAGCACCGAGCGGCTCGCGCTGCAACTGGCGGTTGTGCAGTACGCTCGTGTGAAGCGGACCCCTTCGGCCGCGAGCTTGTCGATGTTGGGAGTCTTCGCCTGCTTGTCGCCGTAGCAGCCGAGCTGCCAACCCAAGTCGTCGGCCACGATCACGACGACGTTCTTCGCGGCGAGCTTCGGCTTGGCTGCGTCGTCGGCATTCGCGAGCAGTGCCCAACTCATCAGAAACCAAGTCAGCAGAGCGGTGCGAATCATGGGTGACAACCTCAATGACAGATCAAGCGGTTCATGACGTAGGCGTCCGAACTACGAGCCCCAAGCTACTGTCCGGCACACACGGCTTCCAGGCAGGCGATCAATCGCGGGAGTTGGGCCGTGACGGAGTAGCGCTGCTCAACCGTGTTCCGCGCGGCCTCGACCACTACGGCGCGACGAACCGGCTCAGACACGAGTTGCCGCAGGACGAACAGCCATTCGTCGGGCGTTGTGGCCAGCCAGCCGTTGACGCCGTGATGAATGATTTCAGAGTTCACTCCCACCGGAGACGCGACGGCGGGAACTCCGACTGCCATGTATTGCAGGATCTTGAGACCGCACTTGTAGCGCGTCCAATCGGTGTCGCGCATCGGCATCAGGCCGATATCGAATGCGCAGAGTTCGGCGATCTCCGTCGCTTCCGACCAGCGAACAAAGCGTGTCCGAATGCCGGCGCGGTCAAAGCCTAGCTTCCGCAGCGGACGATCCGATTCGGCGATGACACGCAATTCGAGATCGAACTCTCGTGACAGCGTCTTGAGCGGCTCGCGCAAGACTTCGAGGTATTCGATGTTCGCGGCCGTGCCCGTCCAGCCGAGGATGAGGGGCGGATTTGAGATTTGTGATTTGTGATTTGAGATTTGAGAATACCGCTCCACGTCGACGCACGTCGGGATCACTGTCACGCACGGGTTGATCGGCCGCGTGCGCGTCGCCAACAGGTCGTTGCCGGCGATGACTTGATCACTCAGCCCGCAGAGCACCTCGAACTTGTGGCGGTTGAGGACGAACAGGCCATCGTCGATGTCCAGCACCAGTCGGCGAGCGATCCCGCGCAGCTCTTGTTCGAGGTCGCAGCTCCCGTCGCTGAAGAGTTCACGTTCCAGGATGACGACGTCCGGCGACCAACGTTCCAACGCGGCGAGATCGCTCCGGCGATTCCAGCGTTTGACGAGACCACTCCACCGAAAGCCCAGCAGAGGGAGCGAGCTGTACTTGTCGGGACGACTCGGCAGGACGAGGCATTCGTGGCCGAGCCGTTGCAGATGCGGGACGAACTGCAACACCCGAAAGCGGCTACTGGGGACGAATCGGCCCGAAGTGAGAAAGGCGACACGCATCTGCGAAGTGACTCCGGGGGCCGGATAGAAGGGTTTTGCGGAATGTAGTACCGAATCGACTCCAGCGAGCTACTTCTGATCGAAGTCAAATCTACTTCATTGAATTCGAGCCTGGGTTCGGTAGGCTGTCGCCAGTTGAATCGGTCGCGTCAACTGATTCGGTCGTAGGAAAAACATCAAAAAGGAAAACAACCATGATTCTGCGGGCCTGGCACCTCTGGTTGCGAACCATCAAACCTCAAAAACCATCCACACGCCGGCGATTCCTTTCGCGCGGCGTGGAGTCCTTGGAAGTGCGCTGTCTTCCAACGGTCACAGTCACATTCCCAGTTTCCCCGAATGCGCCAGTGCTGACGGTGTCGAACGGAGACGACCTCGTAATCGCTGCGAATGGAACGAACCTGACCTTTGACTTAGGTACCGGAGCCGGAGCAGTGGCCTTCGGCGGCGCACAAGGATCGGTGACTTCGTTGCGCGTCACCTGTTCCAACTCTTTGTCGAGTTCAGGGAATACCATCCAACTGGCTCTGAATCGCTTCTTGGACGGGCTGTCAGGATCGTTCCAAGTCACGGTCACCGGGAACGGCGGTGCGGATCGCATTGATGCGTCGGCGACGGATTTTCCCGTGTCGCTCAACGGTGGCTCCATGAATGACACGCTCATCGGGGGCAGCGGCAACGACACGTTGGATGGTTCAACGAACGACGATCAACTCAGTGGAGGAGATGGCAGCGACACGCTGATTGGCTCCTCTGGCAACGATGTTCTGAGTGGAGGGAATGGCGACGACAATCTGGATGGAGGGACCGGAAACGACGATCTGTCGGGGGACGCAGGAGATGATCTTTGCTTGGGTGGCAACGACAGAGATACGATTTCCGGTGGTAACGATAATGACGTCGTCAACGGCCAAGCGGGGGACGACTCTGTGATGGGAGATGAGGGCAACGACTACGTCTATGGCGGGGCAGGCGCGGACTTCGTCGATGGGGGAGGCGGCGCAAACGTCGTCAAAGGCCAAGGCGGACGTGACACGATCGCCGCGGCGAGTTGGTCCGATGTCGTGGCCGACTTAAATAATTTCCGACTGCTCAGTTCCTCAGAAACATTTCGCGGACTCACTTCGGATCCTTCACGAGCCAACCTGGATCCGCGTGACGTGACTGATCGCTATGCGTGAGTCTTGATCGATTGAAGAGAAGAGAGACCTGAATGGGCGACCGCGTTTTCGAGCGCAGTCGCCCTTTTTCGTATCCAGCATCATTGGCCTGAGCCACCGGCGCTGGCAGCGTCGGTCACGACGACTTATACGCATTCCAAAAATTAGCCGCGCGGCGCTAGCCCCGGTTCATGCCGTTTAACCGGGACTAGCGCTGCGCGGCTAATTTCTGTGACACGGATTACGCGAATAATCCGAGCACGGGTGATCCTTCGCAGACGGGGTGAATGCGGCCCGCTTGGTCGCGCAGGTCGAGTTCGGGATCGACGCCCAGCAAGTGCAGCATCGTCGCAGTCAGATCGGCGGGAGTCACCGCACGGTCGGCCGGGTACGCACCCAAGCGGTCCGACGCGCCGTAGATCGTTCCCGCGCGGACGCCGGCTCCAGCCAAGACCAGCGTGGCGACTTGTGGCCAATGGTCTCGGCCGGCGTTCGCATTGATCTTCGGCGTGCGGCCGAACTCGCCCATCGCCACGAACAGCGTGTCGTCGAGCATTCCCCGCTCGGCGAGATCATCCAGTAATGCGGACATTGCGACGTCGGTTGGCGGTGCGAGGCGATTTCGCATGTGAGCGAAATTGTTTGCGTGCGTGTCCCACACGGGCGAGTCGCGCGGCCCTTCGTAATGCCAGTAGACCGTGACCAGCGACACGCCCGCTTCCAACAACCGCCGAGCCATCAAGCAGCCTTGTCCGAACAAGTGCGCACCGTATCGCTGACGAGTCGTCGCTGCCTCGCGATCCAGATCGAACGCCTGCTGCACGCTGCTCGAAGACATCAGCGAAAACACCCGCTCGCGCTGTGAATCGGCAATCGTCGCGCGTTGCGAAAGGAACTCAGCCCGCAATCGCTGATCGAGGTCGGACAGCAATCGCTGACGCTCCGCGAATCGCGCGGCCGACACACCGTCGGCCAGGGCGAGCGGCGGTGCGGCGAATTGATTCGTCTTCGCCGAGCCTTCGATCAACAACGGCGAGTACCGCTCGCCCAAGAATCCGCCGGTCAGGCCGGGGAACTCGTTGACCGCGTCGTCGCGGATGATTTCCGGCAGCGACACAAACGTTGGCGGACCAAGCTGCGGCCGGACGAGCGACAAGATCGAACCGACATGCGGATGATCGGTCGGCTGCGGCTTGATGTCGGTCGCCGTCTTCGCGTTCGCCTGCGAATGACGTCGCCCCGTCAGCATCGTGTAACCGGCCGACGTGTGGACCGTATCGTCGTGAGTCACCGACCGTAGCAACGTCACGCGATCCACTCGCCGAGCGAACTGCGGAAACATCTCGCTGACTTGGATCCCCGACACGTTCGTCGCGATCGGCGAGAATTCGCCGCGCACGTTCGAGGGAGCATTCGGTTTTGGATCCCACGAGTCCTGCTGCGGAACTCCTCCGGTCAAAAACAGCATCACACAACGCTTCGCCCGGCCGAAAGTTTCTCGCGGCGCTGCGGCGTGAGACATCGCGCGCGCCGTGAACAATTCCGGCAACGACAACCCTGTCAGCCCCAATGCGCCGGCTTGCAACCAGCGCCGTCGCACACAACTCACGGAATTCGCTTTGTCAGCCACCAAGTCGGACATGCAATTCTCTGCTCCGAAGTTCGGCCGTCAGTGTGTCATGCTCGCAGCGTCATACGAGCAGCGTTTCGTCCCACAAGCCGCTTTGTTTGACGTTGTACTTGCACTAGCAGCCGACTCCCACACTCATGTTGATCCAGGCTCGTTTCACGATGCTCTCCAACGTCGCTGACAAGATTCAAAATCCAATCAGGTTGAGCCGTTAATCTGCGAAGATGAGTTTGTCGATCCCGTTCATCGAGCCTAACGACCCCCAGATTCCATAGCTGCTCTCGGCACCGACGCCCATGCCCATGTTGTCGTACATCACTTCCTGCGGTTCATGCGGCTTTGTGGCTGTCAGGTTGCCTGTGTCAATGGTCTCGTTGACGAAACGAACTTGGCCATCACACATCAAGACGTGACAACCACCCGGATGCCGGCTGCTGGCCGTCAACCATCCTCCGACAGACGGTCCGCTCGGCGGAGCTGACGCGGCGCATGACGGACCGTTCGGCGGTACGGCCGTCAGGAATACGGAATAGACCGGATGTCCGCTCGCCCAACGTTCGCCCATCAATTCGGGGAGCACTGCGACCGAGGGGAGGTAACGACCGCCGGATGTCAGCTTGACGCAAGCTGCCGGGCTGGTGGCAGCAACTTTGGCGACTCGCCCGCGCGGGTCTCGACGGTCATTCGGTGTTCCAAGATCACGCTCCGCCATCGCGATCGTGTTACTGGCACCGTCGGTAATCTCCCGAATGCTCACACCGCTCCGCCAACCAAACACTCCGCGAGTCCTCATGCGATTTGGAAACTCTTCGACTCCGCCGTCTTCACCAAAATCGAGCTGATCGCCGACGCAAAACATGTAACTCACATGCGGCTGCTGATCAACTTTCGGCGGGACGACAGACGATGGGCAAACCCAACAGGAGTCATTCAAAAGGTTCTGAACACGATCCAAATACAGATATCGCTCGCCGCCCGTTGCTCTGTAGTCCACAACAAGATCCTTCAGCAGCATCATTGGATCGCCACCTTGTTGGGATGTGGAACCAATCCTGTGCCACACCTCTCCTTCCCATCCGAGTTGCGGCGTTAGCATCACTCGGCCGGATAACCGTTCGCCGTTTTCGAGTGTTCCGCCAGCATACGGCGGAAACATGTTGAAAACGTCATGGTAGTTGTGCAGAGCCAAGCCCCATTGCCTGAGATTGTTCTTGCACTCCGAGCGTCGCGCCTTTTCGCGAGCGTTCATCACCGCCGGAACCAACAGCGTGAGCAGCAAGCCGACGCAGCCGACTACCACACCCACGTTGATCCAGGTTCGTTTCACGATGCTCACTCCTACGCCGGCCGCGACTCCCATCTCGAATTTATTGATTCGCCGCAAACCGTTCCGTAGCATCGAGTGAATACACCAGGTCGCTCGCTTCCTGAATCGGTTCGTCGGAGGATTCTGCAAGCTTGGGAAGTTTCTCGCGGAGATTCTTTGGAAATAGATTCCGCATCATCGAGAACAGTTTCTCGCTCGAAACACGACGCGGAATGCCGCCGTCATCTTGGCCGTCGAGGCCAATGCTCCAGACCAATTTCCGTGCGTGATCGTATCGCAGCGGTTGACCGTCGATGGGATCGCGCGGCAAGTCCGTCAGCAGCTTGGCGTCGACGACTTCCTGCAACGACGTGGGCAATCGTTGTTGGAGCTTTTCAAATCGCCGAATCGCAAGCACGGCAAACGTCGCCTCGACACGAGTGCTACGCCTCACAACGGCTCCCGCCAGCGAGTTCGCCTTGTCCGAATCCTGATGCAGAGCGATCAAGTATTTGCCGAACACATTCGGCGTTTCGGACAGTCGTTCGCCCGCCTTCGTGATCGATGTCAACTCGTTCCAGAGGTCTTCCCAGGAATCCCAATGCGGACCACCGAAATGCAATGGGAATAAGCTGAGCACATCCAAGCTCATCGCTGCGGGCCAATCTTCCTGGGCGCGGTTGATCTCCGTGTCATCGAAAACGACGGGGCGTGAGCGATCGCGGCCAAACACGCGAATCAACTCCGCCACTCGTTGACTCGACAGCCGAATGGTTTCGTCACGGTCAATCGGCCGGGGATGTCTCGCGAGCAATGTCACGACTTCCAACTCGCGTAAATTAAAGCGGATGTTCTCCCAAACTTTCTCCGGCTTTGGTCGGAGTCGGCCGACCGTCGAGGCGACCGCTTGTTTCAATGACACGTCAATTGGCCATTGCGAGTAAAGCGGCAACTCAATGTCACGGTATTCGCGACGAAGAGACTGAGCCAACGACTCGATCGTGCGACTCCGAAGTTTGCTGACTCGCAGTTGCCAGGCCTCGATCTGCTTCACCGGACAATCCGGTGCCGCCGCTAATTGACCGAACGACTCCAGAACATTTGCTTGCATGCCGTAACCCGTCAGCCAGGCAACAAGCCCACCTTCGCTGTCCTGAAGCATTTCCGCAACATGCAGATGTTCGAACAACATTCGGGTCGCGTCATCGTGCTTGTGCTGCGACTGCAACCAGGCGATCTGTAGCCGGCGAATTCGCATCAAAGGTCGCAGTTGATCGACAGGTGCTTTCGTAATGTCCGGAAAACGCACGCCACGATGGCGTGTAAAACGATCGAAGAGCCGCAAAGAGTCCTCATTGTCGCTCACGAGCTTCAGCAATCGTTCGCCCAATTCGCCATTCGGGAAGGCTCGCTCACCTTGAATGACCGCCATGAAAGCGTCATCGAGTTCACGGTCTTCCGTCTTCGATGATTCGTTCACGGGCAGCTTCTGAAGCTCAACAAGCACTTGGAAGCCGTTATCGTCTGGCGGGAGCGGCGTCGGACGATATTGAGCTTGTGCATCCACAAGCTGAAGCACGTCATCAGGTAACGCAGCCGGATTCTGACCAGTCAAATCGCGTGCTGGGAATAAGACGACCAGTAGACCCGACAGCAACGATTTGAACCAAGTTGTTTTGAAATTCGTGTGCAATCGATTTTCCTCAAGCGAGTGCTTTCATCATCACGTTCCCGCGCGTGCCGGTGATGCGTTCCTTTAGGCCCTTGTAGAAGAACGTCAGGCGTTCGTGGTCGAGGCCCATGAGGTGCAGGATCGTGGCGTGCAGGTCGGAGACATGGCAAGGTTCGTCCACGGCAGAGAAGCCCAAGTCATCCGTCGCGCCGATCGCTTGGCCGCCGCGAGTGCCGGCTCCGGCGAGCCACATCGAGAAGCCGCCGAGCGATCAGATTTTCCGGATGTTGCGGCGAATGGACCACTCATGCCTCTGGTGAGTCCGACGGACTTTGCCAGCCGCGTTCGTTGCCTCGGACGGTCCAAACTCCGAGCGGACGCAGGTGCGCCACGATCTCGGCGAACGTCAGGAATCCCATACACGGATAGGCTCCGATCTTCGGCGGACCTGCCGACATAATCTTTTTGGCGAGAATGATGGCCGGCGAACTGGGAGTCGCCGGGCCATCGAAATCCGTGACGATGGCGAGACGACGCTCACACGGCGCGCCAGAGAGATCCTTGCCACGCACCCACACTGCCAAGCCGCCGTTCGTCGAGCCAAACGGAAAAAGCATCAACGACAGATTCAAAAACAACCGCGAGTGCCGCGAGAAATTCCAACCAAACAACGTGCAAGGCCAACGACAAACGGTCAGCAAGTAATTGAGAAAGCTCAATTCGAGTCCCGCGCGAAAGCGAACCGTGCGGGCTCCGAACTCAGACGGAAAGAGTTCAAGTTCGGGGACATCACAATTATGGACGCGGCGACATCCCACGGGTGGTGGAAACTCCAGGCGTTGAGCGTCGCCCCAGCCAGGACGTAACACCCACTGCCCCTGTTCCCAAACTCGGAGGCGTTGTCCGAGGTACGTCAACACGGCTCCCACGGTCGATGCTCCGCGCGGATTCTGATTCCCGGGACTCAGCGCCGTTTGGATTTCATCAATCTCAGAGAACTCCGGAGCCAATTCGCGAACCAAAGCCGACGTGATCGCCGGAGTGGAACTCACTCCGGACACAGCCAGCAACCCCCGCTCACGCGCCAGTTGATCGACGGTGCCAATGCCACTGACGAATGCGCGTCCGTCCGAGAGGTCCAAGTAATGTGTTCCACATTTCAACGCTTGTTGGGCGACTCGATAGTCCGCACCTTGAAACGGTCCAGCGGCATGAATCAAAAGTGTTGAACCTTCAATCGCTCGCTCCAACGACTTCGCATCATCCAATTCACAGGTTCGGAACTCCGCTCCGATGCGATGCGCGAAATTTGCACCCACGCGAGTGTTTCGCCCAGCGATGCGGACATGGCAATCTGGCTGCAACCGAAGTGCCTCGCAGATTCTTCCGCCAAACACTCCGTATCCACCGAGGACTGTGACGGTCTGCATCTGACAAGTCTCCCAAGCGTGGCCCTGATCTCGGAGGCTCCCCATTGAGGTGCCCTGCCGATGATTCGCCAGACTTTCTGCACCTCCGCGCTATCGAATCGGAATTTTCAGCAGCCCCAGCGACACAACCGTAAATCCAGAATCGTCCTCTCTCGTCGCCACCAATTGGTACCGTTCCAACATGCCGCGGCGACTGACGTCGTACCGCTGCCAGTGCCCGGATTGAAACCTCTGAAACCATGACTGCTGTAAATCAGCGGGAGCATCGCCTGCGTTGCCGGTCTGCGGGACTTCGTTGAAGGAATAGACGATCGCCAGATAGCACCACACGATGCCCCACGGCGAGAATGGTAGGCACAGATGCCCGACCAGACTGATCAACCCGGAGCCAATCCACGCTTCGCAATACGCCCGAAAGTGCCGCACGATCAACGAGCAAACCCGCGAGAGATCGAATGCCGACAGCAGACGCTCGGTTCGCGTCACGTTCAGGAAGCCAGCGGGGATGACGAACGTCGCGAGCACGAACGCCGCCGAAAGCCCCGCCAATTCGCTGGTGCTCATCGCGCACACCGGGGCGACAAATCGGCAATAAAACAGCACGGCAGGAACGACCAGCGTCGAGAAGATCGGCAGCAATGCGCAGACGCATGTCAGAGTGAGCCACGGAAACGACTGCAACTCTGGAGCGGACGAAAATCGAAACGCCAGCCACAGATAGATCGGCAGGTAATACGCATTGATGATACCGATAGCTTTCAGGCCCTCGACGACATAGTGCCCAAACCCAACGTTCCAGTCAGGCAGCACGGGAGAACTCCCGTGCTTCAGTCGCAGGATCGCTTCTTTGCGATAGCCGAGAATCGCTGGCCAGCCAACCAACGGCAGCAGCAGCAAACAACCGCCCACGAGAATCTTCTTTTTCCAGGCAGCATCGGCCGTCATGAACAAACACGCCGATCGCCAATCGAGCCGACATCGTTCCGCGATCATCGTTGCCTCACACTCTCAGCCGGAGGATTCCGTCGCGCGATACTTGTTGATCAGGACCAGCGATTGCGAAAAATCTCACGCAATCGCCTTCGTCACGATGTTGCCGCGCGTGCCGGTGATGCGTTCTTCCAGCCCCTTGTAGAAGAACGTCAGACGTTCGTGGTCGAGGCCCATGAGGTGCAGGATCGTGGCGTGCAGGTCGGAGACATGGCACGGTTCGTCTACGGCAGCAAAACCCAACTCATCCGTCGCGCCGATCGATCGGCCGCCGCGAGTGCCGGCTCCCGCGAGCCACATCGAGAAGCCGTGCCAGTCGTGATCGCGGCCCGGTTTGTTGACCCCCTCGCTGGTCGGAGTACGGCCGAACTCGCCGCCCCAGACCAGCAGCGTTTCATCCCACAGGCCGCGTTGCTTGAGGTCGGTCATCAACGCGCCGATCGGTTGATCGGTCTCGCCCGCGTGAATCGTGTGATTGCTGATGCAGTTGTTGTGGCCGTCCCAAGTGTCCTCGATGTGCCCACCGCCGGAGTACAACTGGATGAACCGCACGCCCCGCTCGATCAGCCGCCGAGCGATCAGGCACTTACGCCCGAAGTCCGCCGTGCGAGCGTCGTCCAGCCCGTACATCTCGTGCGTCTGCCGCGTCTCCTGCGAGAGATCGACGACGTCCGCCGCCGTCGTTTGCATCTGATACGCCAGTTCGTAGGAGAGGATGCGTGCGACCAATTCCGATTCGCGCGGCCGCGACGCGAGGTGCTCACGGTTCAGTTCGCCGAGCAGATCGAGCGACTTGCGTTGCGTCCGATCGGAAACTCCCGCCGGCGTCGCGAGGTCCAACAGCGGCGACCCCTGACTGCGAAACAGCGTCCCCTGATACGCCGCCGGCATGAACCCGCCCGTCCAATTCGAGGCACTGCCGATCGGCCCGCCGCGCGGATCGGTCATCACCACGAAGCTCGGCAGGTTCGCGTTCTCGGTCCCCAGGCCGTAGCTCAGCCACGCTCCCAAGCTGGGCTTGCCGATCAACACGCTGCCGGTATTCATCTGCAAGCACCCCGACGCATGCGCCGCCGTGTCCGCGTGCATGGACCGAATCACGCAAATGTCATCCGCATGCCGAGCCGTATGCGGAAAGAGACTGCTGATCGGCAACCCGCTCTCGCCATGCGGCCGAAACGGAAACGGCGACTTCATCAAATACCCGATCGGCCGCCCGTTCGACCCCACCTTCGCCTTCCCGGAGTACGCCGTCCCATGAAATTTTCCCAACATCGGCTTTGGATCGAACGTGTCGACCTGCGAAGGAGCTCCATTCATAAAAAGAAACACGCAATGCTTCGCCCCACCAAAATGCGGAGCCTTCGGAGCCAGCGGATGCATCCCCGCCTCGCCACCACTCACCGCCTCATTCGCGCGAGCGTCCTTCGCAAAGAACCCATCCCGCGACAAGAGATCAATCAGTCCGAGTCCAGCGAACCCGCCCCCAACCTCCCACAAAAACTCGCGCCGAGTCTTGCCGCACGGAGTCACGTTTGGAATGAAACGATCAAGCATGGGAAATTCCTTTCATGCACAGCCGTGACATTCAACGTCTTCCACCCGCCGCGTAGAGAAGTCCAAACAATGCCCCGACAATTGCAACAACAACCCCGCCGAAGAATACCTCAATCAAGGCATTACCGTGTCCTCCGGGAGCCCGAAAGTTTCGAGTGGCGTACATCACAAGAATTCCGAGAACAAATCCGATGACTCCACCGCAGGCAACCCCGATCAGTTTCATCGTCTAGTCCTCCGCCTGCATCTTGGTATTCACGATCAATCTCTGGCAGGTGGAGTTACTTGCGATGCCCGACTGCGAAAAGAACACCGAAGAATGCTCCCAGCATCGCAGCAATAACTCCGCCGCCGATTGCGCCCATCAAGAAGTTGCCATCGCGTCCGTGTCCCCAATTGATTTGGCCAAGACAACCGAGGCATGCGCCGGGAATGAATCCCACGACTCCGCCAATGATTAACCCTTTCAGCTTCATCCGTCTGCTCCAAGCGTCAGCCGAAAACTTCACCGAGGAAGTTTACTTGTCGAAATCATCGTGTGGAAAGGCGTCGAACATTCGCTCGGCCAGTCGGATTTTCGCTCGGCGAGGATCGTTCAGCCGCAAAGCGGAGATTGTCGCACGGCCGATGGCGGTTCGACCGACGAGTTGGAATTCGTCCCACTCGAAATGTTCGTTTGCCGTTACGCCGGCTGCGGTTTTCGGGATGCCTTCGGTTTGCCGGTTCGTTTGGAAGTGGACTGGCGACTTCGGCTGTTCTTTCGCACGCTCAAAGTGGCTTTCGTTGGCTCTATTCGAGCCACGGCCTTTTGGAGTTGCTCGGAAACCCAGGCATTCAGGCTCTTTCCCGACAAGCTGGCGGCGAGATTGACTTGGCGATGCAAGTCTGGCGGGATGCGGGTCATGAACTGACCGGAAAACGGTTTGTCCGGTTCTTCGCCTCGCTCCTGGCAGAACGCCAGATAGTCATCCACTGAAGCGCAAAAGGCTTGCTTCAACTCGTGAACGCTCTTGCCTTGGAAGGTGATGACGTCTCGCGTGTTGATCACCTCGCCGTGAAACAGTCCGGCCTCGCCGTCGAACTCAACGATCCCGATGTATCCCTGATACTCCATCATGGCATCACCCCTGCTTCCATCAGGAACCGACGCATCGAACGCACGGCCCCCTTGTCTGTTTCTTTTTGTGGATGCGGTCGATGAAAGACCGCACGGACGCCGTTCAAAGCGATTCGCACTCTCGAACCCGCTCCTTCGCCGATCTCGGCTCCCGCCGCCTCCAGCATCGCTTCGATGTCTCGCCACGGCAGATTCGATCTGACCGGCTCGTCAAAGATCGCTTGGAGCGTGCGTTGGTGCTTCTGGTTCATCTCGGCACCGACGGTATCACTGGATGATACCAGTCGTCAAGCCACGTTACTTCACCGCAAGTCAATCGAGCTTGAAGGCCACGAACGTCAGACGCTTGTAATTGTCCCGTTCGTAGAGCAAGCCGATGCGGCCGTCTTTCAGTCGCGTGAGGCAGCAATAGCCCGATGGGCCGGGGTCGATCAGTTTGCTGGTGGGCCACGTGCGGCCCTCGTCGTGACTGACGCGGACGGTCATGCGTTCGCGCTTCGAGGTGCTGTCGGGATTGGCGAACAAGAGCGTGCTGCGTTGAGAGTCAGTCGGCCATGAGAAGCGAATCAGACTCGCCTGACATGTTGGTTCGATGAGAGCTTCGTCGCGAGTCGGTTCTGACCAAGTCAGGCCCTCATCGCGGCTGCGGCTGATCAAGCGGCGGCCGGCCAGTTCGGGACGCTTGCCGGATCTCGCCCAATGGTTGCGCATGTTGATGAGCAACTCGGAGCCGTCAGCGGCGATGGTCTCGACGAGTTGGCATTCGTTGGTGTGCAGGCCGACGTTGCCGCCGAGCTTCCATGTTTCGCCGTGATCGTCGCTGTAAACGATGTGCGACGCGCTGGGGCCGCTGCGGTCGGGAGTCTCGCGACGATTCGCTGGCAAGATGAGTCGGCCGCGATGTGGGCCGCGCTCCAACGCGATGCCAACACCCGGTCCCATCGCGTACCAGCCCCAGCCGAGTTTCGATGCCGAGTCCGTGATGTCGCGGACTTTGGACCAAGTGACTCCGTCGTCGTCGCTGTGAGTCAGTAGCACATGACCGTTCTTGCGATTCATCGACAGGAAGATTCGTCCGGTCGCCGGGTCGATTACCGGACAGGGATTGCCGATCGAGACGACCGCGTCGCCGCCCTCTTCATGGACGAGTTGCAGCTTCATCCACGTCTGGCCGTGATCGGTGCTGCGGCGCAAGACCATGTCGTTGTCGCCGTCATCGCTGAGCGTTGTCTTGCGGCCTTCGCAAAAGGCCAGCAGCGTGCCGGGCTTGGTCGTCAGCAGTGCCGGAATTCGATACGCGAAGTAGCCATCCTGTCCGGCGATGAAGACGTCAACGGATTTCGGCTCTTCCGCCGAAACCAGAGTTTGGCTGACGGCCCAAACGATCGCGATCACGCAGACACGAATAGTCATGTTGCCGATTCCTTGTGCGGGGGTGCAAAACAGTATTTGTCCGGGGTCAGGCACCGCAAAATTCAAAATTGGCGGAACCAAGCGTTGGAATTACTCAGGACATCGCTCCGCCAATTTTGAATTTTGCGGTGCCTGACCCCTGCCTCTGGAATTGTGGTTATGCAACCCCTTGTGCGGGGTCTCATGAGCGAAACAACTGGCTGAGCACTCGGCCTCCCTCGACCAACGCTACCGGGCGGTCCTGTTTGTCTCGCAGCAGGTGAGCGTGCGGGTCGATGCCGAGCGCATGGTAAATCGTGCAGGCCAGGTCTTCGCAACTGACGGGATGATCGGCGGGCCAAGCGGCGTCTTTGTCAGAGCGGCCGAAGGCGATGCCTCCCTGAATGCCGGCCCCGGCGAGGATGCACGGAAAACAGTAGGTCCAATGATCGCGGCCGTCCTCTTGGCCTCGGTTTTGAAATTTCGGAGTGCGGCCCATCTCGCCGACGGCGATCACCAGCGTCTCGTCGAGCATTCCGCGAGATTCCAGATCCTCCAGCAGCGCGGAGAGTCCCAAGTCCAATCCGGGGAGCAGATGATCCTTCATCACGCGCGTCAGCCCGGCGTGCATGTCCCAGCTTCCCATCACATCGCCGCGTACGGCCAGATCCCACGCAACGGTCACGAATCGCGATCCCGCTTCGAGCATCCGTCGCCCCATCAACAGCGACTGGCCGAATAAGTTGCGGCCGTATTGATCGCGCAACTTGTCCGGCTCCCGGCGAATGTCGAACGCCGCGCCGACTTTGTCCGAGGTGAGCAGCGCCAGCGCACGTTCGCGCGTCGAAGTGAAATCGCGCACGGCCAGCGAGTCGTTCAGCGACGCATCCAGTCGCCGGCGTTGCTCGTCGAATTGTTCGAGCAAACTCTCGCGGCGATTGAAACGGTCCAGCGTCAGTTGCGGCTGCGGATCGAGACCGGACATGCGGAAGTCGAGTTCGTCGTCGGTGCAGTCGCGATAGAAGGGATTGTCTCCGGAGTTCTTCTTCGAGATGTTCGTCGCCATTCCGTCATAGGCCGAACCGAGCCAACCCGCGTACTGCCCATTGATGTCGTATCCCGCGAAGTGTCCCAACCGCTTCGGCAAAAAGACGTAGCCGGGGAATGCGGGAGGCTTGCCGGTCTCGCGGCGATCGAGGTATTCGACGACCGAACCGAAGCAGGGCCAGTCCTTGTCGGTTGCATCGACCATCGCCGCCCCTCGCTCGGCCGGAGGGAGCGGATGACCGGTTTGAATGTAGTGTGTCCCGTTGTGGTCGTTCTGCGGATGATTCAGCGTGCGAATCACACAGAACTTGTCCGACCGCGCCGCGAGCCTCGGAAGATGCTCGCAGATTTGCAGACCCGGTGTTCGAGAGGCAATCGGACGATACGGTCCACGAATCGCGCTGGCCGCGTCCGGCTTCATATCCACCGTCTCTAATTGACTCGGACCACCATACAAAAACGCGAACAAAATGGACTTCGCCCGCGGAGATCCAACCGGCCGAGCCGACTCGGCGGCAAGCACCTTCGGCAACGTCAGACCGAACAGGCCCGCGCCACCAGCCTGCAACAGCTCACGCCGTTGCTTCCCATCACACGCCCGACGCGGACCGCTCAGGATCTTCAACATCGAGACGTTCTCCACAATCAGGCGAAGACTTCACACCAATCCCGCGATGGGCTGACCGTGATAGATGTGGTGCGGACGGTTGAGTTCGTCGTGCCACGCGGCTGTCTCTGGGATGCCGAGCGCGTGATAAATCGTGGCAGCCATGTTCTCCGGCTTCTGCGGATTCGTGGCGGGGTAAGCGGCGATCTTGTCCGATGAGCCGATGACCGTTCCGCCGGGAACGCCGCCACCGGCGAAGAAGACGCTTTGCACGCCTCCCCAATGATCGCGGCCGGGCTGCGGATAGGACGCTGTCAGCAGCGACAGTTTCGGTGTGCGGCCGAACTCGCCAGCCATCACGACCATTGTGCTATCGAGCAACCCGCTCGATTGCAGATCGTCGAGCAACGCACACAACGCGCGGTCGGTCGGCGGCAACAGATTGTTCTTCAGCCGACGAAAAATGTCGCCGTGAGTGTCCCATGTTTCGTTGTTGCCGAGGTTCACCTGCACGAGATTGACGCCGGACTCGACCAGGCGAAACGCCATCAGCAGCGACCAACCGTAGCTGTTGCGGCCATAGCGGATTTGCGTGGCTTCGTCCGCGTTCGTCACGTCAAACGCGCGGCGTACGTTGTTCGCGGACAGCAGAGAGATCGCCGACTGACGATGATCGTCGTAGCTCTGAGAAGCGGCCGACTTTTCTAATTCACTGCGCTGCTGATCCAACTCGCGCAGCAGCGCGACACGGTTGTTGACTCGGCCCAAGCTGAGGTCGGGCGATAGCGTGATGTTCGGAGCCTGATAGACTCGCGAGTCGGGATCTTTCGGCGGCTTCTTGGTTTCGTTGGCAAACGTGTATTCGGGATACGCACCGCGCCAGAACGACATGCCATCGGGCGACGCCTCGATGAAAAACGGATCGCGATGGGCACCCATCAAGCCGCCATAGGCTCCGGGGATCGTGCCTCCCGACCAATGGATGAGCCGTTCCGGCAGCACGATGGCCGGAGGCAGGTTGTTGCTGCGACGCGGGACTTGATCGCCGACGATGGAGGCAATGCTCGGCCAATCGCTGGGGCGCGGCTTGCGGTCGCCGACGAATCCTGGCGATGTGACGCTGCGGCCCGTCAGCATGAAATAATGACCGAGCGTGTGCTCGTTGGACGGATGCGTCAGCGAGCGCACGACCGACCAACGCTGGCTCTGCTGAGCGAGCCCCGGCAGATGCTCACAGATTTCGAGGCCGGGACTGCTGGTCGCGATCGGATTGAACTCGCCACGGATCTCGGAGGGAGCATTCGGCTTCAAATCAAAACTGTCATGCTGCGAAAGTCCTCCGGACAAAAAAATGTAGATGCAGGACTTCGCCTTGCCGGAGTTAGCCGCTCCACTTTTCAGAGACTGTTCTCCCGCGCGCGTCTCTCGCAACGCATCGAGATGATTCATTCCCAAGCCCAGCAATCCGACCGCTCCCGCTTGTACCGCGGTGCGTCGCGAAATCGAGGGATGTCGCAGCCTCATGGAATCGATCATCGTGTTTCTCCGGCGAGCGGCTCGTTAATCCAGCTCCGCACGCGCGTGACAATCATGCAATCGCGGTCGCAGTGTCATGGCCCGCCGAAAGATGGACAAGCGAAATTTCGGAATTCAGGATCAGGCTCGTGACATTTCAGCGGCCGCTGGTTCGATTTTTCGCCCCAGATTATTCGCCAGCTCTTGTCGTAGCGGAAAGGAGGGCTGGCGAAAAATGTGGGGCGACAACAAATGAGGACAACCAAGTCCCGCGCCGCCCCGAAGGGTGTGAGCATCATCGATCATCGACTACGAACGTCTTTGCGAATCTGGATGGCGACCGCGTTCTTCTGCGGCTCTCCCGGAGTGCTGCGGCCGTCGGTGACGTATTTCTCAAGCAACTTCGTCAACCGCGCGACGGTCTCTGGATGTTTGTCTTGCAGATTGGCTTTCTCGCCGATGTCCGTGCTCAGATCGAAGAGTTGATTCGGCGGAAGTTCGTCGTCTTTCATGCCGGGACGGGGATTACTCCAACCGCCGGAGCCGGGGCACAGCGAGAGTTTCCACGAACCGTCGCGGATCGCGAACGAACCGTTGATGGAATGACTCACCAGTGTTTTGCGCGCGAGCTTGCCGGGATGTCCGAGCAGCGTCGGCAGAAAGCTGATGCTGTCCTCAGCCGCATTCGGTGGCAGCGTCGCGCCGACGATTTCAGCAGCCGTCGCCGTTACGTCGATGAGACAAACCAATTGATCGGTCTTCGATCCCGCTTTGACCTTGCCCGGCCAGCGGACGAGGAACGGCACGCGATGTCCCCCCTCGTAGATGTCCGCCTTGTGACCGCGAAAGAGGTAGCTGGGGTTGTGCCCCTTCGCGAGCAGTTCGTCGAACTTCGCTTGTGGCGAGCAACCGTTGTCGCTGGTGAAAATGACCAGCGTGTTATCGGTCAGACCGTGCTTGTCGAGCGTGTCGAGCAACTGGCCGATCGCGAAGTCCTGCTGCATCACGAAGTCGGCATACGGATTCAGCCCGCTCTTGCCGAGCCAGTCTCCTTTCGGATGAATCGGCGTGTGCGGCGAAGCGTACGGCAGGTAAATGAAAAACGGTTTGCCCTGTTTGGCGTCGGCCGCGCGGCGGTCGATGATCTCGATCGTCTTCTTCGTCAGATCGGGCAGCACGTCAGCATCGTCGAAGCCAGGAGCTGCCGGGCCGAGCCGCGTCATCGGTTTGCCTCGGCCGAACATCAACTCGAAACCTCGATCCTCGGTCGGCAGCACTTTGACTCGATCGTTTTCGATGTAGGTGAACGGCACCATGTCGAGCGACGCGCTGATGCCAAAATACTCATCGAAGCCGACGCTGTTCGGCCCGTTCTTGATCGGTTGCGAGTAATCGACGTTGAAGACTTGCTCACGCGGTTCGATGTTGAGCTCGGTGACTTCTTTCCCTTTTTTCTTCACCCAGTCCATGCCGAGATGCCACTTGCCGACGCAGGCCGTGTGATAGCCGTGCTGCTTGAGCATCGACGCGATCGTCATCCGGCCCGGCTCGATCAGCCGCGGACTCAGCCCGCCGAGCACTCCGCTTTGCAGCTTGGTCCGCCAGTTGTACCGCCCGGTCATCAGGCCGTATCGCGTCGGCGAGCAGACGGCGGACGACGTGTGCGCATCGGTGAAGATCATTCCCTCGCGGGCCAGCCGATCCATGTTCGGCGTCGCGATCTTGCCGTCTGGATTCAAAGCCTTCACGTCTCCATAGCCAAGGTCGTCGCACAGGATCAACAAGATGTTCGGCCGCGACGGCTCGGCGGCAGAGGCGCTGGCCGTTGTGGCCAATACGAGCGTGAGAACGGCCCAAAGGCGAGTGCGAACAATCGGCATGGTGTGCTCCGAGTGGGACGCGAAGGAATGCGGGGTCGGGGCTACGATTTTTCGGAATTGGCCGGACAAAGTTCTACCCACTTCACAGCGTGCTGTCGGCCAATTCCGAAAAATCGTAGACCCGACCCCTGTTCCATCAAAAATTGAAACTCCAAACCGACTCCAGGCGCTGCACTGCTTTGAGGATGCCGTCCTGGGTGACCGGTTTGACGATGTAGCTCTTGGCTCCGGAGGCGAAGAAGGCGTCGATGTCCCGTTCGTCGGAGGACGTGGTCAGTACGACAATCGGGATTAACTTGAGATCCGGGTCTTGAGTGACCTCGCTCATCACTTCGCGGCCGTCGGTCCCCGGCATGTTCAGGTCCAGCAAGATGACGCCGGGACGTGGTGACTTGGCCGGATCGGCGAACTCACCGCGTCGATAGAGGTAATCCAACGCCTTGTCGCCGTTGTCACACCAGTGGACCGGGTTCGACAGGCCCGCCTTCTTGATCGCCCGCAGCGTGGCTTCGCGATCTTCGGGACTGTCTTCCACCAACAGGATGGTTTGATGGGGTGCGAGGGGCATGACCTTATCCTTGTGCGAGAGTGAAGAAGAATGTGGTTCCTTCCCCGAACGTTGATTCCAGCCAAATCCGTCCGCCGTGGCGTTCCACGATTTTCTTGACGATCGTCAGCCCGATTCCGGTCCCTCCGCCGTACTCATCGCGGCCGTGCAGACGTTTGAAGATGCGGAACACCGAGTCGAGATGCTTCTCGCGAATACCGATGCCGTTGTCACGCACATGAAAGACCATCGCGCCGCCATTCGTGCCGTTGGCTGGCTGCGGCTCGCAGCCGATCTCGATCCATTTCTGCGGCTTGTCGTTGTACTTCATGGCGTTGGTGATCAGGTTGCGAAAGACCTCGCCGACGCGCACGCCATCGCAGCGAATCGTCGGCAGCGGGTGCGGCTGGCGGATCTCGACTCCCAACTCGCGCAGCCGAATGTCTAGCGTCTCGACGATGTCCGCCAGCGTCTCATTCAAGTTGGTGTCTTGCACGGCCAGCTCCGTGCGGCCGACTCGCGAGTACATCAACAGCGACTCGATGAGTGATTCCATGCGCCGCGTCAGCTTTTGCAACGTGTTGAGCTTCGCCTGCCCGTCCGCGTCGAGTTTGTCGCTGTAATCTTCCAGCAGAAATGCCGAGTACGTGTTGATCCCGCGCAGCGGCTCCTTCAGATCGTGCGACGCGATGTGGGCGAAGTCGTCGAGCTCCTGATTACTCCGTTCGAGCGCCGCGTTGGCTTGTTGGAGTTCGGCGGTACGATCGGCCACGCGCTGCTCCAGCGTCACGTTGAGTTCGCGCAGACCTTGCTCCGAGCGATTGCGTTCGGAGACGGCTCCGGAGAGTGTCGCCGACGTGACCGCAATCGCGATCACAAAGATTTGCAACATGAGCAGCGATTCGGCCCGCAGGCGTTGAGCGTCAACGTGGCGGACGCTGCCAGCGTCCGAGCCGATGCTAGCAGCGTCGGCCACGGCGGGATCAGAGCGGAAGAATGGGCCGCTGCCGTTGCTGGTGTTGATGATGGCGATGACCGACATGAGCGCCGCCGCCAGCGCGGTTTCGCGTGGACTAAATCGAAACGCGGCCCAAGCCAGTCCCGGCACGACCGCGTAGGCCAGCGAGTCCAGCAACTCCAGATTGAGCCACCCGCGATGATCGCCAAACAAAAACTGAGTCGCCGCCGCCAGCGACACGAAGAGCGCGAACGCCTCCAGTACGCGCAGCCGAGTCCATTCGACATCCGATTTTTGAAACAGCGAGAAGATCACCGGTGCCAGGATCAAGACACCCGCCGTGTCACCCAGCCACCACGCCAACCAGACTTGCCGGCAACTCTCGCTGGGGACGATGCCCCACCACCACAGATTCGCGGTGCCGTTGATGCTGCCGAGCAAGCAACCAACACCGGCCGCGACCACAAAACAAAACACGTCTCCCGCTCGTTCCAAAGGATTGCGTGAGCCGATCAATTGCCGCAGGACGAAGACGCCCACGATTTGTTCCAGCGTGTTCCCCGCGCAGATCCCGATCGCGGCAAAGCCTGCGTTCGTCGTGTGAAGCGTTTGAAGATTCGCCAGAAACGCACCGACGGCGATCCCCGGCCAAACGCGATAGCCCAGCAGCAGCACCGCCGCGAAACCGATCCCGGATGGCGGCCACACCGGCGAGGCATTCGTGCCGGGCAACTGCCACGTCAGACCCAGCCGCGCCGCCGCGTAATAAATCGCCGCGACCGCGCTGACGCGCAGAACCCAAATTGCCGCCGAACTCCGCATGACTCAAACCCCGCCACCGAGCGAATCGACTGGTCGCGAGGATTCTATTCGACGCGTCACAGAAAGACCTCTTTGCGACGCGACTGGTTCTGCGGAACCGCACCGGATCGGAGCATCTGTTCGAGCAGCCTTTTACCCTCGCCACGTTGGGCGAAGACTGCTTCACCGGGGCTGACGTGAGCGTTCCAGTGGCGTTGGTCGATTGTCGCCAGTTCTTTGTTCTGGCTGAGCACCGGCGGGACGGCATGCAGCATCTGCAACGAGCCCTGGAGGAAAAGTACGGGATGACTTCACAGAAAGAACAAGCCGATGCCAAAGATGCAGTACACGGCGACCAGCATGACCCCTTCCATCCAGTGCGATTCGCCGTCGTTGGTCAGATTGCGGACGATCAGCACCGTCATCGCGAGCGCAATGACCTCGAACTCACTGAAGACGAGATCCAATTTCGTGTTGGTGAAGAGTCCGATGAACACCAGGACCGGAGCCACGAAGAGCGCGATTTGGGTGCTGGAACCGACCGTGATGCCGATGGCCAGGTCCATCTTGTCCTTGCGAGCGAACCGGATCGCATTGATCAACTGAGCGAGGTTGCCGACCGTGGCCAACAGGATCACTCCCGCGAAGGCATCGGATAACTTCAGCAGCTTCGCGGTCTCTTCCACCGAACCTGTGAGCACCTCGCTGACGATCGCGATCGCGACCGTGACCACCACGAGTACGCCGACGGCTTTACGCACGCTCCAGTGCGGTCCGGTGTGGCCCGTCTCCTCGGGAGTTCGTTCCCCCAGCAAGTGTTTGTGCGTGCGAAGCGAAAAGACCAAGCTCAGTCCGTACACAACGCAGAGGATGGCGGCGATTTCCAAGCTGATCTCACGCTTCGGCGAGTCGCTGGAGTGGAAGAAAATGGCGGGCACGAGCAACGCGACCACGGCCAGGAACAGCAGGCCGGAGCCAAGCGACGCCGACTCGCGGTTGAAGCGTTGCACGCTACGGCGCTGGCCGCCCGCGATCATCGACAGGCCCAGCACGAAGAGCAGGTTGCCCAGAATCGATCCGGCGATCGACGCCTTGACGATCTCATCCAGTCCCTTCAACAGCGCGGAAATGGCGATGATCAATTCCGGAGCGTTGCCCAGCGACGCGCTCAGCAGTCCGCCGACGTTCGGTCCCAACACATGCGCGAGACTCTCGGTCGCCTGCTCCATCAGGCTCGCGAGCGGAACGATGGACGCCGCCGACGCCAGAAACACAATCCACGGCGGCGCGTGAAACCAATCCAGCGCGAGTGCCACGGGAATGAAAAGCAGCATCCAATTCATTTTCATGCACATCACCTCTTCGACCAAAGAATTCACTTCACGCCACCCCGCTCGCCGGAATGGTTCCCGCGCTACTGCGCGACGTTGTTCCGGCGAATCGTGACGAATGTGACAGCGGAGGGAAGGATCAGCATCGCTTGCCGCCGAACGGCGCAAACGAACGGCCGGACGGGGTAACAAGTTTCACGGATTGCCAGAGGCGTCGTTTTACCGAATTCCATTCGATCTGTCGGCCGTGTCCCTCAAGAGGAACTCCGCTCGCCCCCACCGATTCACTTTGTCGCACTTCGCTTTCCAATCACTCCGCCCACCGCACCGGCCGAGGCTCCAGCGCAGATGCCGACAATGATGGCCCAAGTGGCGACGCCCAGCGGCGAACCGTTCGTCAGACTCACGCCCGCCAGACAAGCTCCGACCGCGACACCACCAAGCACGGTCCCCAGCAGCACGCGGCGAGTCATCGCTGCCAGCGGCGCAACCAGAAAGCCGCCGATCGTCACCAACACGCAGACGACTAATCCCGCCATCTCCCAACTGATCACGACGACTTTCCACTGGCTTTCGATCCAACTTCCGAGAGCCCCGCCAATCACACTGACGGCAAACGCGACTCCCGCCCCCAATACGGAAGCTCGTCCCGGTGCAGATGGGTTTCTCATCGTTTGCTCCAACTGAGTTCGCAATGTCCAATCCGGCGATGTCGCGTCACCGTGTCCTGATCAAGCTGATGACGTAGAGCACTACCATCGAAATGAGTGCTCCCACCATTCCCCAGGGAACTCCGAAGATCGCCACATAGAACAGCGGCTCGCCCCAGTCGGAGGATTCTCCGCCACCTCCGCTGAGCGAGAATCGCAACCGTCGAAAGAACTCCGGCCAGAGGCCGGCGGTTGAGATCAAGCCGCCTAGAAGAAACCCCGCGGCTCCTCCCCAGAGGACGAAACTTTTCGATCGTTGATTTTGTTCGTTCATCTTTCTTGTCTCCGGTCAAACACTGTCTCCGGTCTCACAAATCACTTTTGTCGCCGCTTGTTCTGAGTTTCGTCCAACCACACGCGATCTTGATCGGCCGTTGATTGTCTATAACGGTGCTCCGCGTTGGGCGCTTGCGGACACGAAGAGAACAAACAGAACGAAGGCGAGCAGCGCGATCAGCAAGACGCCTGCGGAGATCGCGACCAGTTTTCCGACCGGCTTTGGAAAGCGGCTCACGCCGAAGACGATCGCCGCGATCAGTGCCATTGCGGCGGTCGCAACACCGCCGAAGAAGACCGCGTTTCCAAGAAGTGGAACCAACGCCAACAGGGGACTCAGGTGGAAGTTCATCGTGTGATCTCTCTCGCTTCGACAATTCACGCTTTCGACGGACTTATCCGCATTCCGATAATTAGCCGCGCGGCGCTAGCCCCGGTTCATGCCGTGTAACCGGGGCTAGCGCC
>CAMDDX010000050.1 GCA_945893075.1 Planctomyces sp. SH-PL62
ATCCACGATCTGACGTGTGATTCAAAAACTTCGCGAGTCGCGACCGTCAGCCTCGACCGCATGGTGCGCGTGTGGGACTGGCCGGAATAGAACTTAGGCGAGCGGGGCTGACGCCATCCCGCTCGCCAGAATGTCGCGAGGCAGCAACGGAGTCGCTCCCGGTTGCGAGGCGACGAAGGCTCCCAGTCGATTGGCGAGTGTCACTGTATTCTCCGGCGACCAGTGATTGAGCCAGCCCCAGAGCAATCCCGCCGAACAGGCATCGCCGGCTCCGACGTTGTCGGCACGCGGATGCCGCTCAAACCGCGCAACTTCGCCGCGAACACTGGCATCGCCGGTCAACAGTTCCGTCCCATGCTCACCGTGCGTGACGACGACGGATCGCAAGCCGCACGGCTCGAAAGTTTGTAACAGCCGTCGCGCTCCATCGTGAGATCGCCCGTCGTCCGCCGCGAGTCCCAACAGGTTCAGCACGACCGGGAGTTCGTCGTTCGTCGTTCGTCGGCATTCAACTTGATGGCGGTGGCGAGTTCGGCTCCGCACCGCAAACTGTCGGCGTCAAAAAACGTCACACGCAGATTGACATCAAAGAGCCGCACCGCCTGCCGTGCCGTTTCCACGAAACGCTGCACCGTCGCACGCGATGTCGGGCAGCGTTGAGCCAATGTGCCGAAGACAACGGCATCGCAGGTCTCGGCCAGCCGCCGCCATTCTGGTGTCCATTCCAGATGGTCCCACGCGACGTCGGCCAGGAAGTCGTAGGTCGGCTCGCCGTCGCGAAGCGTGATGTCCACTCGGCCGGTCGGGTGCGCGGCGTCGATCTGCACGAACTCGGCCGAGAGGTTGCGGACTCGCAGTTCCTCCAACATTCGCTGGCCGAGTGCATCGGTCCCCGCGCGGCTGGCGACGACACCTCGGCCGCCGCTCGCGGAACAGAGTTGATGCGCGTGGTGCGCGACGTTCAGCGGAGCTCCGCCAAGGATGGCTCGGTCGGGAAAGACATCGAACAGCGACTCGCCCAAACCAACGATCGTGAAGGGGGGTGACATGAGAAAACTCAAGCTCCAAATTCCAATGACCAAAACCACGGCGCAGCTTTCCTGATCGGTCGAGTTTCGATCATCGACACGCCGATCACAACGTGCGGAGTCCCTCGGTGAATGCCGCGCGACTCACGAAATTCGCTGAAGAGTTGCGGCGCGGCGCGGGTATGTTCTGACGACAGACTCAACGATCAGTCGGCCGTTGACGGAATCGGACGGCAGCCAGCCACGGACGGCATCAAATCGGAGGAACCATCATGAAGCTCTCGCGAAAGTGGATTTATTGGGCGATCGCCCTGCCCGTCTTGGGAGCGGCGGGGTTGGGGATTTGGAAATACTCCCAGCCATCAAAGGCACTGGCGGCCACAACGACTGTGGCTCCGATCGCGGTCGGCACCAAGTCGGGTGCCCCAGTCGGTCGCGTCGAGCACCTGACGTGTGAAGTCAGCCAGGGATGGCCGGTGGTTCTGGTGCGAGACGCCAACGATGAGTCCCCCTGGTGGGTTCAAGGACGGGCGGAACGGCAGGAGGCCCAGAGATATTCGGCACGCGCGCATTTCGGCAACGAGACGACACAGCCGGGGCAGCGGTATCAGATTGTCGTGCTGTCGGCGGCGGACGAGTCGGCAGCGCGGCAATATGAAACCGGCACAACGTTGGAAACAATTCCAGCGGACCTGCCACATTCCGATCCGATCGAAGTCGTGCGTCGTTGAAGGTCATCCCCTGCGTCCGCGAATGAGACAGGCGAGCGGGGCCGCTCGCCAAACTGTCTCTCGGCTGGTCACGAGCCATCGAACCGTACCCCCGCGGTTCTTCCGCCTGCGAACGGAACACACGACTGCATGCAGTCGAGTGATCTGTCGCACGCGATATGGCTCGTGACCAGCCGTTCTTTTTTGAGCAGGCGGGAAGAATCGGACGACACGTTTAGCCGCACGCCGCAGGCACGCGCGTTTGGAAACGCGCGTGCCTGCGGCGTGCGGTTAAACGACCCACTCAAGGTTTCGCCAACCGGCAACATCTTCAGCGGAATAGGACCGAAGCCGACAGTTCGCCCACTTGACTCGCGCCGCGCCGGATTCAACGGGCAGAATGATTTGAGTGTTACCGGAATCCTGGTTTCAGCCCCAAAGGGGCGCGACTCGATAGCCCAGGGCAACGCCCTGGGTTGGGACACGAAAAAGATGCTTCAGCCCTGAAGGGGCGCGACTGGCATGAATGCCATGCAGGTCACGCCCCGATGGGGCTTCAACATCAATGGGTGTTGCACCAACCCAGGGCGTTGCCCTGGGCTATCGAGTCCGTCCCCGATGGGGCCAAGACCAGGAGGTCAGTGACCGTCGATACGTTTCGTGTCTCACTCTTGGCTCTTCTCTGGCGAGGACGCTGTGAAACGTCTGCATTCCAATCACTCAACGACGCGCCGCGGTTGGCGGGTACTCGCCACATTGATCGCCGGTGCGACGCTGTTGGCTTCCGCTGCACACGCTGCGGTTCCCGAAGTCGCGGTGGTCGATGACTTCGAGAGCGCCCCACCCAACGCGATGGATGGGCAACACGGCCGGTTTCAATCCGGAGCCAGCAAGATCGACATCCTGCGCGATAAGTCCCTCTTCCACGGCGGTCCCAACGGCACCAGCCTGCGCATCCGCGCCGACAAACGTGATGAGGGTTACTGCGGCGTCTGGTTTCAGTTCTTCGATGCCAAGGCGGCCAAGAAACGATTCCTCGACGCGCGCCCGTATGCCTATCTCTCGTTCTGGATTCGCGGTCAAGTCGGCGGTGAACGCTTCCAGGTCAAGATGTCGGATCGCGCGTGGCATGAGAAAGAAGACTCGCTCGAACTGGGTGAGATTCGCGGGTTTCTACCCGATGGCGTCAGCCGCCAGTGGCAAGAGGTGCTCATTCCGCTCAAGGACGCAGCGTCGCTGGACCTGTCGAACCTGGGCGGACTGACGCTGCTGTTTCATTCGGTCGGGCAATCGACAATCTACATCGACGACATCAGCTTCAAGACCTCCGCCGCCGCGAAGTCGAATCCGAACGCGCCTGACAACGCCGACCGTCAAATCGTCCGACATGCCGCGCCGCGCACGATGTGGCTCTGGCAACTCAGCGAGTTCCTCGACAACGACACCGCTCGCGACGGCCTCTTCGACCTGTGCGCGGCCGAGGGGATCGAGCAACTGTGGGTGCAGGTCGGCTACAAGACCGATCCGCAGAGCACCTTGGCAGCGCTCCCCAACGGCAAAGCCGCACCGGCTCGCGTGGAACTGCGTCACACCGAGAAGCTGCGGACGTTTCTCGCCGCCGCACACAAGACTCGGCTGCAAATTCACGCGCTCGACGGCGATCCCGAATACTGCGCCCGCCTGAAACACTCGATCCCGCTGGGCGTGGTCGAGGCGATCATCGCATTCAATCAAGCGTCGCCACCGGAGCAACGCTTCGACGGCATTCACTTCGATAACGAACCCCACGCGCTGCTCGGCTGGGGCGACCGCACGCGCCGCGAGCGGATGCTCAAAGAGTTTCTCGACGTGCATGTGGAATGCCAGCGCCGCGTGCGCACGCAATCGGGATTGGCGTTCGGCGTCGATCTCCCGTTCTGGTGGCATCACACCGACAAGCAGACCGGCAAGCCGGTCGGAGAGGTCACGTTCAACGGCAAGAAGAAGCCGGCCAGTTGGCACTGCGTCGATCTGCTCGACAACGTGGGCATCATGAACTACCGCGACAACGCCGACGGAGCCGACGGCATGGTCGTCAACGGCCAAGACATTCTGCGCTATGCCGAAGAAACCAAAGGCGTGCGAGTCTTCATGGGGGTCGAGACGTCGATGTCCGCACCCACCGACACGTGGTTCGTCGTCGGCTTGCCGCGCAAGCGATTTGAAACCGCGGTGCGAGGTAACGCTCGCGAATTCGGCGACCTGTGCCGCTATGAAGGTTTCAAAGTACGACGGCTCGACGACGGCGAGAACGTCCACATCGGATTGGAAGTCCCGCTCGCACCCAATGGTGAAGAGTTCGCGAGGTTTCAGCGGGCGATGAAAACCATCAGCGATAAATTCGGAGCCGCTGGCCAGAACCTGACGCCCACCGCCATCGCTCAACTGCGAGCCGCCGCGGAAACCGCCGTGCGCGTCGATCCCGAACTCGGCAACTTCCGCAACCGCGACCTCGCCAATCCTGGCCGAGCCGAGATCCCCGCCTTCCAAGCGACCAGCGAGATGCTCTCGAAGATCACGTTCGGCGACGACAGCTACGACACGTTTCTGGAACAAGTCAAAGCCGCCGAGAACTCCTTCCGCGCGTACAAGAAGTTCGGCGGCATGGCCGTGCATTCCTACGAGTCGTTTCAGCTTCTGCTCCGTCGGCCGAACGTCGCCTCGCTTCCGCGATGAATCGCATGAGCCGGGGTCAGGTGTTCTGATTTCTGTTTTGCTCCCACGATCCGTGCCAACCTTGGTTCGCAGTCAGTCACGCGATCAACGGTTCGCTCTCCATCGCAACAGCAAAACAGAAATCAGAACACCTGACCCCTCAGCGATCTCACGGAGACTCGCGAAAGCGGCTGCCGTAGCCTTTGGTCGCCAGCCGCTTCCCGATCTCGTCGTAAACGGCGGGGTCGGTTGGCGTCCACGTTGCCAGCCCATCGACGTACCGATTGAACATGGAAAACATCGCGGCGATCAGGACGGTGTCGTGAATCGCCTTGTCATCCGCGCCCGCCTCGCGAGCGACTTGCACGTCGTCCTCTGTGACGAGCCGTCCGTCGATGCGGACTTTCTCCGCAATCGTCAACAAGGCTCGCAGCTTGTCGTCGATCTTGGCGGTCGTCACATCCTCGAAGACTTCGGCCACCACACCAGACTGCTCGCCGAGCAGTTGCCGCGCCGCGGCTCCGTGGGCCTGCATTCAGAAAACGCAGTCGTTGCCGGCGGAGACATACGCCGCGAT
Source organism: Planctomyces sp. SH-PL62 (assembly GCA_945893075.1). Taxonomy (GTDB): domain Bacteria; phylum Planctomycetota; class Planctomycetia; order Planctomycetales; family Planctomycetaceae; genus SXKJ01. The sequence goes on from CAMDDX010000050.1 coordinate 5,010, forward strand.
CAATTCGCGTTCCGCTTCCGTCAGCGACGACGGGCCGCGCATCGCGGCTTGCGCGAGACCATTCATGTGCTGTTCGGTATCACGATAGGTGACGAGCAATCCAGAGATCCCCGGCTCGCTGTCGGGCAATTTGATGTGTGCCATCGTTTTCTCCTTTTGGAAACGCACAGATTGAAAACCGTGATGCAAGCGAGTGAGCGGCACGGCGCTAGCCGCCGGTTTCTAACCAGTGAAATCGATACCACGTCACCGGTGGCTAGCGCCATTCCGCTCAAAGTAAGCACCCTTGGGCGTCAGCCCGCATCAGGACGAATGCCGTTTTGCAGGCTCATGCCCAAGGCTTGCAGAATGCGGTCGCGCGTGTCGAGATACATCGGCGAGTTCAAGTCGCGCGGGCGAGGCAGCGGCACGGACATGATGAGTCGAATTGTCGCCGGTCGCGTGCTGAGCACCACGACGCGGTCGGCCAACTGGATGGCTTCGTCGATGTCGTGTGTGACGAACAAGATGGTCTTCTTCTCTTGTTGCCAGATGCGCACGAGGTCGGCTCGCATTTTGAAGCGGGTGAAGTAATCGAGCGCCCCGAACGGCTCGTCCATGTAGAGGACTTCCGGGTTCGCGGCCAGTGCCCGCGCGATCTCCACGCGCTGACGCATGCCGCCGGACAACTGCCGGAGATAGGCGGACTCGAAACCGGTGAGGCCGACCATGTCGATGTAGTGTTGGATGATTTGGTCGCGTTCCGCAGCGGACTTGCCGGACAAACCAAAGCCGACGTTCGCCGAAACGTTGAGCCACGGGAACACGGAACCTTCCTGAAAGATGACGATCCGCCGTGGATCGGGGCCGTGGACCGACTCCCCTTCCACCAGCACTTCGCCACGCGACGCGTTCAGAAAGCCGGCGATGATGTTCAGCAGCGTCGTTTTCCCGCAGCCCGATGGCCCGACAACGCAGACGAACTCACCGGGTTGAATCTCGACGTTGATCCGTTCGAGAACGGGGACAGACTGGCCTCCCTGCTTGCGCGGGAATTCCATCCACACGTCGCGAACGAGAACCGCCGGGTGAGCCGGGGTCAGGTCTTCAAATTTCATTTTTGGCCTTGCGATCCACCCCTGACTCATTTCTCACACCGCCATTCCAAACCAGATCGCATCCCATTCGTGGTGCCAAAAATGAAATTTGAAGACCTGACCCCTGACTGGCCCAATGCGGGTGGCTCAATCATGCAGAGTCCCATACGCCCACTTCACCGTCTGAAAGCGTTCGACTTGGCGCATCAGCAAATCCAACAGCCAGCCGATCACTCCAATCAGGACCATGCCGGCCACCACGAGGTCATATCGTTTGCCGGCGTTCCGCGCGTCGATGATGAGATAACCCAGACCAGAGTTGACGGCGATCATCTCGGCCGCGACGACCACGAGCCACGCGATGCCCAGGCCGATCCGTAATCCGGTGACGATCTGCGGCAGGCTCGCCGGGAAGATGACGCGGCTGAATAACTGGAACTTCGTCAGACCGAAGTTGTCGGCCGCCCGCAGATAAACCGACTGCACGCTTTTGACGGCCGCCGCGGTCGAGACGGTGATCGGGAACACGCTCGCCAGAAAGATCAGGAACACCGGTGCCGCGTCGGAGACGCCGAACCACAGGATGGAAACCGGAATCCAGGCGATTGGCGAGATGGGACGAAAGCCCTGAATCAGCGGATTGAACGCCTCTTGCACCAACTTGTTGGAGCCCATCAAAAGTCCAAAGGGAATGCCCACGATCACCGCCAGAGTGAAGCCCCAGGTGACTCGAAACAACGAGGCCACGACGTACTTGATGAGCAATCCCTTCTGCGCGAGTTCCACCAAACCCCACAGCACGTCGAGCGGTTTGGGAAACAACTGGCTGCCCGACAACCGCACCGCTCCGTCCCAGAAGAGCAGGAACATCACGGCAACGAGCGACGGCAAGACGATCGCCCTGGTGGAAAAGAACGGCGGCTCGTGGCCGACGCTGCTAGCGTCGGCGTCACCCATTGCCGGGATTTGCTGACGGACGCTGGCAGCGTCCGCCACGGAACTGGATCGACTGCCTGTTGATGTCATGGCGTGGCCTCCCAGAGATAAGGTTGGATGGCGGACTCGTCCGTGACAAATGAGGGATCGGCGTAGTCCTCGAAGTGAGCCGTGCCTTGCAGTGTGCCCGACTCGCGGCCGACGAGTTCGATCTCTTCAAAGTCCTTGCGCCGCACCGCGAGGTTGGTGTACTTGACGCGGTCCGGCGGTTTGCTGAGCACAAACTCCAAAAGCTTGGGATCTTGGTTGTAGTAGTTCTGCCCGGTGAACTTCGCCGCCTGCATGCGGTGTTCCATCGTCGTGTCGAGCCACTTGCCGCTGCGTGCGATGCCATCCACCAGTTGCTGCACCTCAGCGCGATGGTCGCGGATGACGTCTTCATGGACCGCCAACACACACGAGATGAATTCCGGCCAGACGTCCTTGGTCAGAAAGAGCACGCGGCCGTAGCCATCCATCTCGGACTGCGCCATGAATGGCTCGCCTGAAATGATCGCATCGACCGCGCGGACATGCAGCGCGGCCGGCATGTCCGGCGGAGGCATCTCCAAGAGAGTCACGTCGTCCATGTTGAGACCACGCTCTTTGAACGCCCGAAAGATGATGAGCCGTTGGTTCGAGAAGCGATTGGGCACCGCCACTTTTTTCCCGCGCAAATCCTCGATGCGGAAAATGTCCGAGTCCTTGTGAACCATCATCGTCGTGCCGTCGCGGTGTCCGAGGTAAACGATCTTGATCGGCACACCTTGCTCGCGCAGAGCCATCGCCATCGGGGCCAGAATGAAAGTCGCTTTCAAATGATGCGACAGGAACGCCTCTTTCAATTCCGGAAAGCCATTGAACCGCACGGGTTCAAAAGTCCCGGACCCAGTCATGCTCTTGTTGATGAAATGGGTCACGGGACAAGTCAGGTGTCAGGTGACCGGCAGGAAACCGACCCGAAATTGCGGTCCGGTCTGGGCCGTGGTGACGGATCGCGTCTCGAACGCGGACGTGTTGAGCCACAGGTGCAGCAAAGTCACCGTACTCAACCAACCAATCGCCGCCAGCAGAATTCTGCGCTGTAAGGTCATTTGTCATTTTCGGTAGCCGCGCTTCGCCAGAACGCGGGGTGGGATCGGCCGAACGCCCGCGTTCTGGCGAACGCGGCTACTCTGTCGAGACACAGACGTTACTTGCTCAGGATTTTTTTCTGGTTGGCCAGGATCTTGTCTTGGTTGGCCTCAATGCGCTTCTGATTTTTGAGGATCGCGGCTTGGTTGCTCAGAACTTTGTCGAGCTTGGCTTGATTGGCCTGAATCTTTTTCTGATTCGCCAAGATCACCGTCTGGTTGCCGACCACTTTGTCGAGCTTTGCCTGGTTCTCTTCGATCTTCGCTTGGTTGCCGAGGATCTGCGCTTGATTGCTCAGGATCGATTGCTGATTGCTGATGACGGGGTCTGCCATGTTCGTTGCTCCTAGTTTGGGGTTTCAAAAGAGTCGGTTACGAGTTGATGCGGATGCCACGGACATCTCGGTTTTCAGCCCCAAGGGGGCGTGACTCGATAGCCCAGGGCATCGCCCTGGGTAATTCTTGCACGGGTGGTATGCGAGTTACGCCCCGTTGGGGCTTAACCACAGTTGGTGTTGCACTAACCCAGGGCGTTGCCCTGGGCTTTCGAGTCAGTCCCCGTTGGGGCCAAGACCGGAAGGCCGCCTGTACCCAATTGAATCTGAAACCAGCCTGCGTTTCGCGACCTCCGTGTTGATCTCATAAGACACATTGGCGTTCTCTACTTGTCACTTGGTTGATTCGTACTCCCTTCGCTGGTCGCAGGCATTGTCGGTTGGGCTTCGTCGAGCAGCAGCATGATCAGCGTCTGCTCCAGTTCGCGCGGCTTGTAGCCAAACGGACCTCGGCCACCTTTGTAGGCCACGCGGCCTTCGCGGTCGATCAAGTACAGCCGATCCGGGAAGCCGCTGTAGTCGCGGCCGACTGTGTCGTCGATGCCATCGACCAGCAGAGGCAACGCCATCTTGAGCGAGTCGCAGCAGTGGACCGCCGCGCGGGTCCGTTCGGCGGCGGTCTTCGGCTGCGCGACGTCGATGTTGACTCGTTTGTTGGAGGCCATGCTCCAGCCGTCCGAGGGATGAGCTTCGCGAATGTAAACGGAATAGAAATCGGCTCGGTCTTTGAACCGAGCGAACAGCTTGTCGATGACCCCAGACTGGGATCGATAGGGGCCTCAGGTGAAGCTGCCGAACACGAGCACCACCGGCCGCTTCCCGAACGAATCAGAGAGCGTGACCTTGGCGGAGCCATCGTGTTTCGGCAGCGTGAAGTCCGGGGCGACATCGCCCAGTTGCGGACCAGAGGTCAACCAACCCATGTCACCACGCAAAAACATTTTCAATGCGGCTGCTGGAGTGGACGGGCCGGCTGACGCAGGATTGTTGTCCGGTTCGCTGGTCGGTTTCTTGGACGGCGGAGGTTCCATCGCGAACCGCAGGTCTTCCGGGGTGAGGAATTCGAGTTCTTCTTTGTCGCCGTAGCGGAAGAACTCGGCCAGTTCCTGCATCGTGACGCGACCGTTCGAGTCCTTGTCGAGCCGGCTGAAGAGTTGGTTCGACATCCTGTCCTTCATCGCGGCCATGTTCATGGCCATGTTCGCCGGGTTCGGATCGGTGTAGTCGAAATCCGCTGGCATGAGTTTGCCGTCGCCGTCCCGGTCCAGCCGCTCGAACAGTTGCTCGGCCTTGGCCGCATTGCTGGGAAGCTCATCGCGATCGACCTGGCCGTCTTTGTTCGCGTCGAAATGTTCGCTCAGCCAATTCCAGTCGAAGCGTTTCGCACTCGGTTTCCACCAACCGCTGCCGGGACGCATGAAGTCGTCTTTCAGGATTGCGACCGCCATGTCGCCCCATTCAGGCCGCTCCTTCCAATCTTTATCGAGCATCTCGCCGAGCGACTTCATGTGCTCGGCGCTGAGGTTGCCAAGCAGCTCTTTGGTCAGAGCAAACTCGGACGGGGGAGCTTCGGATTTGGGACTTGAGCTTTGAGGTTCCGGGCTTGTCGATTCCGAGGCGTCGGCCTGCGGCGATTCGCCGGACCTCTTCGACTTCTTCTTCCGCTTTGTTTTCACAGCCGGGTCTGAATCATCCTTGACCGACAAGGCGTTGCCGTTCACCAGCGGAGGATCGTCACCCGCTCCCACCAATGGGACGCCCAGCAAGCTGCCGACACCGACAGCCGCACCACAGGCGAAGACTCGAAGCCACGGATTCATTTTCATCGGATCACTCCTGGTGCGATGCACTTTTGAGGCTCACGCGATCATCCTTGCGAATCATCTCCCATCCCGGACATTGACCATAATGGCGATTCCTCGCGTGCGAAGTCTTCCCTGAGGTTAATGGAGAGTTGCTCGTCTATTTCTCAACTCGCAGACCGGCGGACTCCGTGATGCGGTTGAAGGACGCGCGGTTTGTCGTGTAGCTGATAAGTTGCACGACGTCGCGCGGGCCAACCAGCTTCACGGCGTCGGTCGTTTCGGCGTCTGTCAGCATGATCGGCGAAGCCGCCAACTGACGAGCCAATCGGAACTGAGCACGCTCGGCCGGAGTAAACTCCGACCAATCGCCATCGAGCTTGACGATTTGGTCATCGGACCAACCCAACTCGTGAAGACGTCGTTGGGCTTGCCCAGCCGCGTACCAGGCGCGGTCTTGGCGAGCGATGATCCAACTGACCTGAGCTTTCAATAACGGCTTGAGATCACCGCGTCCCTCGGACGAATGAATGCTGGCGATCCGGCCTTTCCCGCTATTTGGGAAAGTGGCCAGCAGTCGCACCCACTGCGGCAACGCCCCTTCCGGGAAACCTTCGGGGACGAGTTCTCGCGCCTTGGCTTCGTCCACCAACGGCAGACGCGGCGTTCGCTGGCGCGCAGTGTCCAACGCTTTCTCCACGTCCGCTCGCGATTCCAGCGGAGCACGGCGGAAGACGGTCTGCGTGGACGGCTTGCCGGTTTTCTCGTCGATCATCAGTGGCACGACTTTGGTGATGACGCTCTGGAACTTCGGCGAAGTCGGAGTCAGATACGATTGGGCTTTTTCGACCGGACGCTCGGTCTTCTCCGCAGCTTTTTCAGCCGCTGGGTTCCCGCCTTCAGGCCGTCGATTGCCGAAGTTGCCGCCGCCGGAGGACTGCGGAATACCCGCTCCCTCTTTCCAACGATTGATCGAGTTGTACCCGGCGACCGCCAAGATGATTTCCAGGACTTGCTTGTCGGTGTAATGCTGGCGGAGTCCGTTGATGTCCGCGTCGTCGAGTCGATGCGGTTCGTAGGTCAGCTTGCGCGTGAACGCATAGGCGGCGCGCTGCGCCGATTTGTGTTCGGACCAATCACCATCCAGAGCTGCAATCTGATCTTCACTTAAGCCCGCGACCGCGAGCTTCGATTCTTGATGACCCAGTCAATACTGGCAGTTGTTGGTTCGCGAGGCGATCCAGAACAACTCCACCGTGAAGCCGTAGTCCAGTGTCATATCGGGATCGTTGCTGCGGCCGAATCCACCGCCACCGGTTCCACGACCAAAGCCTCCCGCCCCCTGTCCCTCGCTGGACGGCAGGTAGTGATAACGCAGCCGACTCTCGTAGCTCGATCCGCGTTCGCCGAGTTTCTCCTTGTCGGCCTCGGTCAATTCCGGCAAAGGGATGCGCGGCGTGCGTCCCTTCATGTCCTCCAGAGCTTGCTTCATCTCTGGCCGAGTCAACGGCACGGGACGCGGTGCATTCACTGAATCCGCCGCTGCAACAACACTGGTGACCATGACGCCTGTCACGATTCCCAGAAACATCGAACGCATGATGATGATCTCCAATTACTCGGTCTCTTGTCGAAAGACGGTGATGACGGGACGGGTACTGATGAGATAGGCCGCCTCCACACGGAGCGGCGGGCCGGATTCGGCTTGCACAGTCAGCTCCACGGACTTCCGCAGGTTGGTCCCCTCGTTGGACTCTTCGTCTCGAATCTTGAACTCCAACAGTTTCTTGCCGGCGCTCCAGTCCACGTCGCCCACGATGATTTTCGGCGACTTCTGCTCAAGGCTGGAGGCCGGCTCGCCCGCTTTCCAAGCCTTAAGGGATGCTTCCAGCGACTCGCGGGCGATCTCCGCGTCGAGCTTCCAAGGACCGGAACTGGAACCACAACCCACACACACCGCCAGCAGCAGACTGCCAACCCATCGCGCAGCGGGCTGGCGAGCAAACATGACGCACAACATGAACGTGACCTCCGGTTAGAATTCACCCAGAACTTCCTTGCCAGCGCGGGTTCCCAAGCCACGCCAGATCGGCAATGAGATCGTCTGACTGACGAAACGCGTCGCACCGTCACACATCGCGACGTGAACTCCGCCGGTGTGCCGGCTCATGGCCGTAGTCATGATGCGTCCCGGCGGATACATGCAGGACCGGCTGTTCGGAGGCGCGACGTGGTAGTACATCGTCGTGGAGTGATACGGTCGCAGCCACGGTGCTCCGACGTCTGAAACTCCTTGCTTGGTCAGGTCCGCGATGTTGACGGCCAGGCAATCCGCCAGTGCCTGATCGGGAGTGGCGGGATAAGTTCCCGGTTGGTAGGTGTCCGATTCTGGGGTGCTGACACCATTGTTTCCGTCACCGAGGATGCGTTCCGAGAACGCCGCCGTAGAACTGAGTCCGTCTCGGACGTCGCGACCGCCGATGCTGCTGTTCTGATAGAAGATGCCGCTCGGATAAGGCATGCCGAAGTTCGTGCCCCCCGCGACCGTTGAGGGCAATGTGTAAACGATCTCGCTTCCGGCGTTGCCGTAGTAGTTGTTTTGTCCTCCGAGTGCGGCGATCGCGCCTCCATCGGAATCGGACGGGCATCGAAGGGCGGGCAGTTGCGCCGTCCGGACCGCGTTGTTGGCGACGTTGTTGTATGCGACATTGAAATTCACCTGCCGGAACAGGCCCTGCTGGTCCATGAACGGCAGCAGCCGAGCAAAGATCGAAATGTTGTTGACGTTGGCCGGCGGCAACATCTTGTTGGTGTCGTGGTAATTGTGCAGCGCCAATCCAATCTGCTTGAGATTGTTCTTGCACTGCGACCGCCGCGCCGCCTCGCGAGCTTGCTGCACTGCCGGCAACAGCAGCGCCATCAAGATGGCGATGATGGCAATGACAACCAACAGTTCGATCAGCGTGAAGCCACGACGAACCGATGGAGAATGAAAAGATCGAGACATCACAGTTCTCCCAAAATCAAAACCAGGGAAATGAATCACTGAGACGAAACTCCGTTGGAATGTCCGCACGGAGATTGAAGGAATTGAGTGTCACCAGCCGTCCGGTCTTGGCCCCAACGGGGACTGACTCGAAAGCCCAGGGCAAAGCCCTGGGTGAGTCCACGCCAAACGGCATTCAGCCCCAACGGGGCGAGACTCGCATGACATCCGTGAAAGTTGCGCCCCTTCAGGGCTAAAGATTTTCGTTCGAACGATCCCCCAGGGCGTTGCCCTGGGCTATCGAGTCACGCCCCATTGGGGCTGAACTTGAATCCGTCTAAAACACGAATCAGGCAACATGACGCAACACGATCTCGCCGCTTGGACGAGAATGCGCAGGGACAAACCCAGCGTCAGCGCGTGACTCCGGACGGACCGGCATTACCCTCGCGGAGGGCGATCCAGCAGTTGGCTCGTGTGCCGAGCCAGGAGCGATGCAGACTCCAGCGACCAGTGATGGGACTCATCGTCCTGGCCGCGAATCTGTGCGATTACGCAGAGCCACTCCACAGAAGTTGTCTCGACCGTCGGTCGAGTCGGGAGGGGCGGGGTCTCGGAACGGCGGGAGCAATTGGCTCCTCGGCACGGCGTGGTGGGCATCCCATGCGGCGTGTTCGACGGATCGGTCGACTGCGTCTGAGTGCCGTGATGAGCCAAGTAATCGCCGCAACTCGCCTGACACGCTTGTTCGCTGACAAACCACATACCAAACAGCGCAGCCACAACCGCGAAACGGCTGATGCGGAGCAGCGGGTAGGTTCGGACGAGCGACATGGCAGAGGATGGTAGGGATGGGGTTCGCAATTTGTGATACATAAAAAGCGAAGAATTCAGATTTCCTTCAGGTTGCGTCATGCTCATCGAACTTCCTGACACTCACGAATTCCAGGTGCGTCCGACGCCCCGTGGATTTCTGTGGTTTACGCAGCGAACCTCATTGACCACACCTGGAATTCGTTAGGCCCATCAATCTCCCAAAGAAATCGCCCCGGCCAAGTTGGCCGGGGCGATTGTGTGACGATTGGCAATCCATCAGCGATCAATATCGCAACGACGTTTGGATGTAGAGCTGCGTCGCGTCTTCGAGCCGTTGGCCGTTGACGAGCGCGTTCGCTCCGCTGAAGTGCGAGCCGTACCAGAACCAGCTATATCCAAACTGCACGTCGAAGTTTGGGTTGTAGGAATAGGTCGTGATCAGATCGAGTTCCTGACCGAGGTTGGTGCCCGTATTCAGACCGCCCACCGGACCGCCGGCCACGTTGTAGACGTTGTCACCGGCAGTCACCTGATTGAACCAGTGAAACGCGGCCAAGCCGGTCAGTTTCGCGTGCGGCTTCACCGTGGCTTGCAGCGCGTAGTCGTTGAGGTTCTGGCCGGCGAGATTGTCGATGATGCCCCAATAGGCATGGTTCAACGGGACCAGGACGTCGTAGGTCGAGTTCGTGCCGTCCCCCTTCTTCTTGTCGCCAGACCCATAGTAGTAGAGGAAGCTCAATTGCGGGGTCCACGGCAACTGCGAGAACGTCGAGCCCAGTTTGCTCGTGAAGAATCCGGCTTGCACTCGCTCGTTGTTGTCCCGGCCGAACTGGTACGCGCCTTCGATGTCCGAGGCCAAGACAATCCATGGTTGATCGCACTCATCTTTGATCGCCTTCGTCGAAGTCCAACGCAGGCCGAGCGTATGCCGATTGCCGTCGGCCCAGGTGCCGACCTGCTTGCTCGGATCGGTTTGCAGCCAGACGTAATACGGCTCGATCGTGTTGTCCTTGATCCCCTTGTAGACCAGGTAGGCTCCGCTGTACCAACGCGAGCCATCGGCGTGATCGAATTGATTATCCCACTTGTTGACCGCCGCAGTCGCCCCAGCCGCTGGACGACCACCGCCCGGTCCCGTTGGGTTGGCGGTGTTGACCGGCTGCACGGCAAACAGATCGAGATCCCACGTCTCGCCATTGCTGAACAGCTTGAAGCCCTCGAAATTCCGGCGCGTGTTCGCCCAATCGAGCGGCGAGATCACTTGCTGGCCAGGACTGACGGCGCTCGGCGCTCCATAGAGCAACTCTTGACGGCCGGCGCGGAAATAAACCGGCTTGCCGTCTCGCTCCGCGACTTTCAAATCGAAGAACGCGTTTTGGATGTCCCAGCGATTCTTGTCGATGCCGGTCACCGGCAACTCGTTGTTGAAGATCGAAGCGTCAATCCCTTCGACGTAGACGCGGAACTCGTCGCGGTGCTTGAGGTCCACGTACTGACGCCAACGATACAGGTCGTAGGTGCTGCGTCCGGGCCCTTGTCCCATCGCGAGCGGTCGCAAGCGATTGTCTTCGTTCATGTGACGGTGCCGAATCTCGCCACCGTAGGACAGCGTCAGACCACTCGGCTCGCAGTCGCCATCGAACAACGGGATGTTCTTCAGCTCTTCGCCGAGGAAGTGCGGAGCATTCGGCTTCGTCTTGTACGAGAAGTCGTTGTTGAAATAGAGCGCCTTCCACGGCAGGATCGGTGCCGGAGGTTTCGCGGCCGGAGCCGGATTGCAGATTGGGCAATCGGGCCGGCCACACGGACCGGACTGCGGTGCCGCGAGATGCTCGCGAAACGCCACCGTCAACGGCGATTCTTCCGCGGGAGCGAGTTTGGAGTCGGACGCTTCGGCAGCAGCCGATTCCGCCGCAGGAACTGAAACCACCGGAGCATCCTCGGTACGTCCGGCTTGCGGCGCGAACCACATCACCGCAGACAACGCGGACGCGGACAACAAACGGAAACGCCATTGAATACGGGGCATGGTCTCGAAACCTTTCGGAGCCTTGAGTGAAAAGAGCCGAGCGCTCGATTCTGTTATTTCAATTCGGACAGTTTCGAGAGGGGAATCAGTGACGACGGTCTTGCGGGTGAGTCGGATTTTTGATGGAGTCATCGCGCCGGCAATCCTTCGTCAACCGGCATAACCGGTACGTGGCTTCCGACGGGCCAGCACACGGCAACGAATCAGACAGGCGAGCGGTCGCGACGAATTGTGGGATCAAACAAGGTGTGTCGATTGTGCGTGGCTGCGTGCGGGTGCATCTTGCACGACCGGCCGCCGCCGTGGTCGATTCAGGTGCTAAAGTTTTCCGACGTGTTTTCTGCGCACAGAGTCGGGGAGTCTGTTTCGTGACGACGTATTTGGTAACCGGCGGCGCGGGGTTCATCGGGTCGCACATCACGACGCGGTTGGTCGAGGAAGGGCACCACGTCCGAGTGCTCGACAACCTCTGCACCGGCTCGCGCGCAAATCTGGCTCATCTGAAAGACGGCTATGAATTCTGGCACGGCGATGTCTCGCATCCGATCGCGGTGCGACGCGCGGTCGAGGGAGTCGAGGTCATCTTCCATCAAGCCGCGCTGGCGTCTGTGCCGTTGAGCGTCAAAGACCCAATCGCGGTTCACACGGCGTGCGTGACCGGAACCATCACCGTGCTCGACGCCGCCCGGCAAGCCGGCGTGCGACGAGTCGTCTACGCCGGATCGAGCAGCGCCTACGGCAACGATCCCGTGATGCCCAAGTGCGAAACACAGTTGCCGCAGGTGCTCTCGCCTTATGCCGCCGCGAAGCTGGCCGGTGAGCTGTATTGCGAATCGTTCGCGGCGGTCTATCCGTTGGAAACTGTGCGGCTGCGGTACTTCAACATCTTCGGCGAGCGACAAGACCCGGCCAGTCCGTACTCGGCCGTCATTCCGCTGTTTGTCTCCGCGCTGCTGCAAGGCCGACAGCCGACGATCTTCGGCGACGGCACACAGTCGCGCGATTTCGTCTACGTCGGCAACGCGGTCCACGCCAACTTGCTGGCCGCAAACGCGAGCAACGTCAGCGGCAAAGTTTTCAACGTCGCCTGCGGACAATCACTAAGCGTGATCGACCTGCTGCGCATGATCTGCGAGCGGCTCAACGTCCCGTTCGATCCGATCTTCGCTCCACCGCGAACCGGCGACATCCAAGATTCGTGGGCGGACATCTCCGCCACCGAACGAGAACTCGGCTATCGCCCGCAAGTCACTCTGACCGACGGGCTGCAACGAACCATCGACTACTACGCCAAGGTGTCTGCGCCGGTCTAGCGTCCGACCCCTCATCCGAAATCTGAGATTTGAAATCATGAAACCCGCCAACGCTGACAAGCCGTTTGAGTTTCTGGACCCGTCCGCGCCACCCGAAGCGACAGACGTACCGGCTCGGCAACGAACCGGCCGGCGCAACAGCGCCCAGTCATCCGAGTTCATGAACACGTCCGGGGCGGACGAGGCACCGCCGCGCGAGTTTGACTTCGTGCAGATCGCCAACCAATACAAGTGGTTCCTGCTGATGGGACTGCTCGGCGGCCTCGCGCTCGGCCAAGTGGCGTTCAACCGGCTGGGGCCGGAGTACAACGCGGTCGCGCAGATTCTCGTGTCGCGGAAGGCTCAGATGCCGACTCGCGAGTCATTGACACAGGCTCTGCTCAGCGAGGGACGCGGCGAACACGTCGCGATCATCAAGAGTCCTAAGATCATCGACAAAGCGATCGCACTCGGCCGACTTAACGAGCTGCCGACCTTGCAGCGGTCCGATGACCCGGTTGAAGACATCCTGGACTGCCTGGAAGTCAAACGGACCGCCGGCCAAGACAACTCGACGCTGAACGTCTTCGAGATCAAGTACCGCAACAAGCAACGCGCGGACGCGCGGGCCGTCGTCAACGCCATCATCCAAGCCTACAGCGACTACATCGCCGAATCGCAGCAGAGCGCCACCAGCGAGTTGTCTCGGCAAATCTCCAAGATGGATGACGAGCTGGCCAAGAAGATCGAACAGAAACAGGCCGAATTGCTGGAGTTTCGCAAAGAGGCTCCGCTGCTGTGGCGGACGGCTCCGGGAGACAAGCGGCAGCCGGGTGATGTCACCAACGTGCATCAAGAACGAGCCGTCGAGATCGAACGGGACCGCACCGCCAACGTGCTCCGCCGCGTCGAGATCAACGGCAAGTTCCGAGCGTTGCAGAACGCCATCGACCAAGGCCAATCGCACGAAGAACTCGAAAGCGTCGTGCGGCTGCTGATTGCCACCTCGCAAGCGGCCGGAGGCGGACAAGCCGCCGCCGTGGCCAACGGAACCAACGCATTGCTCACCGGCGCGAACCCCGTCGAACTTGCCGCCACTCAACTGCTGCCGCTGCTGATCGAAGAACAGAAGTTGCTCCGCGATTACTCCGACGATCATCCCGACGTCGTCAACGTGCGTCGCAGCATCGCCAAGCTCAAGGAGTTTTATGCGGCTCGCGGCGTGTCGCTCACCGAACTGACCGGCCGCAACGGCAAAGGAGAAAAGATCGACGTCGTCGCTGGCTACATGCAGTTCCTCAAGCAACAACTCGAAGAGATCGACCATCGCGATGTCGAATTGGCGAAGCTCTACAACTCGGAAACCAAAGCGGTCAAAGACATCGCCAAGTTCCTGGTTGACGACCAATACCTCAGCGATGAACTTGAACGACTGAAGGCTCAATGGAATGCAATCGTCAGCAACGTCAGTCATTTGGACATGACACGCGACAGCCAGGACTACTCGATGACGCTGCTCGCTCCGGCGCGCGAAGAGTGGAGCGTGAAGCGTTACCTCAAGATCGTTGGAGCCGCGACCGGATTCGTGCTGGCGATCTTCGCGGGCATCATCTTCCTCCGCGAGTTGCGTGATACGACCATCAAGTCGGTCACCGATATCCGTAAGCTGGTCGACGGAGCGCAAGTGCTCGGCAGCGTTCCGCAGTTCGACGCCAGCCTCACGCCATTCAATCCCGATGTGCCTCTAAAACTTTCGCTGTGCTACTTCCATCGCCCCGGTTCCATCGAGGCGGAAGCGTATCGCAACGTCCGCACCGCGCTGTTCGTGGGCCTCAACCCGAAGCAGAAGGTGATCCAAGTCAGCAGCCCCGAACCAGGCGACGGCAAATCGACCTTCATCTCGAACCTGGCGATCGCGCTGGCTCAATCGGGCAAGCGCGTACTGCTGCTCGACGCCGACCTGCGCCGGCCGACAATTCATCAACTGTTTCACGCGCGGCAAGACATCGGCACCACCGAGGTTCTGTCGGGCGAGATTCAGCTCATCAACGCCGTTCAAGATTGTCCGGTTCCAAACCTGTGGCTGCTGACCTCTGGATTCAGCCCATCGAACCCCGCTGAAACGCTCTCGTCACCCCGCTTCGATGCCTTACTGGCGGAAGCTCGCCGCGAGTTCGACTTCGTCCTGGTCGATTCGCCACCGCTGTTGGTCGTCAGCGATCCGTGCATCGTCGCCTCGCGCACCGACGGCTTGCTGCTGGTCGTCCGCACAAATAAGAACTCGCGGCTCGCACTGCGACAGGCGAATCATCTGCTGCGGCAACACGACATCGAACTGTTCGGCGTCGTCGCCAACGGAGTCACCGATCCCTCCGGCAAATACACGACCTACGCCGGCAACTACGCCGACTACCTGCAACCCAACCAACCCGCCTTGCAGCCAGCACGCCCACAACCGGCGTCCGTCTAGGAGTCGGTTCGGGCCGAGACATTCAGGCAGCACTTCTTGAATTTCTTGCCGCTGCCGCACGGACACGGATCATTGCGGCCGGTTCGGGATGCTTGGCGAAGGGTCGTTCCGGACGGCTCATCAAGCGGGAATTCGTCATCCAGGATCTCGCGATCAAGGTCATCGAGGTATCCAGCCGGTTCTTTGACGGACGGACCGAATAGATCTTCGCGCTCAAGACCGGACGCCATCGCTTTCATGAGCCGCTGCAAAAACTCTCCGGACTCCGGCAAGTCTGATCTCAGGCGATCGTCCGCAGTCAGAATCTCCTGTTCCCATTGCTCACGCTCGGGAAGTTTCCACTCCGACAGATGCGAGAAGGCCACGAGATATTCTCGAATCGTCCCGCGTTCACCGTCTTCTGGCTCTTCATTCCACAGTCGCCGAGCCATCTCCGCCGCGCGATCATCGAACTGAGCGGCGGCGGCGATTCCCAACTGACCTCGCAGGAACTCGTCGTCTTCACCGGGGATCAACTCTTCGAGAGCCTCAATCGACTCTTCACAACGAATGTTCTCAAAAAGGTTGTGGGCATAGTTGCGGACATACCATTCGGACTTCGGATAACGCTCGCGAGCCAACCGCACGACGGATGGCGTGCCAATCCGCGTCAGCGCGTACATCACCTCTTCGTTGTACCAATCCCAATCCGCCTCCCAGCGATCCCAGATCAGCGGTGCCGCTTCCTCCAATCGCAGTTGGCCGGCCAGGATGATCATCAAACCGATGAGCCATTCATCCGGATGCTGTGAGTTGGCCTCTGGCTGCGGACGTCGCAAGACCTCCAGAACCTGTGGAACGAACCGATCGCCAGCTTTCAGTAATGGCTCCAACAGCAGAGTCGCTTCGGGAATATTCGCTTCCTTAAAGGTCTCGAACGTGGCGGCTCGGCGGCAATGTTCTTCCAAGGACCGCCAGCATTCTTCCGGATCAGTCTCAGCCAACTCGATTCGACGCATGACGATCTCGCGATCTTCGGCCTGCATCGAGTCCATCGCCAACAGCCGCGACTGCTGACGAATTAGAAACGTGATCTCCGCCTTGGCCAACATCGCCGAGAGATGCCACTTCAGAGGCAGGTCCGGAGCCTCCGCTTCCGTTCGGTCGACTTGTTGGCAAACCCACTCAAAGGCATCCTCTTCCACCAAAGGCAGGTCGCCAAACATGTGCGACCAGGTGATGAATTCTTTCCAGCCATATTGCTCGACACCACGAATCGCCCACCGCGTGACATCGGGATCGCGTGAAATGGACTCCGCAAAATGACTCGCGATCGCGCCCCGAACCACTCGACTGGGATGCACGAATCCAGCCTTCAACTGCTCGTCCGTCAAACGCATGGCGAATCCTTTCTGGATCAACAAGTCTCAAATCCATCACTCCAACGACGTGGCGATTGTTTCGCATGACTCGCCAACTTTCCAGCGGCGAGCTTGATCGGTGCTCCGGCGACTCTGTGACCGCGACCAAGCCTTGGTAACATGCCCCCGTGACCTTGAAGTTTCATCGTCCGAGCCACGCCCCATACGGCGCAGCGTCTGCGCAACAGCGGCGTGCTCACCAGTGGGGAGGCTCTCTCATGTTTCGACGACTCTCGATCCTCGTGATTGCGACATTGTGTTTGGCAACGCTGGCAGAGGCCCAGGCCAAGAAACCCGCGATCGGCAATTTCCCGTTCTGGTCAGTGCCCAAACAAGAATTCGCCGATCAACTCGTGCCGGGTCTGAATGCGGCGCTGCTGCTCTCCGACGAGCAGATCATCAAGCTCCAGGAAGCTCGGCGGGAAACGATCGACAACGAACAACTCCGAGGCAAGAAGATCAAAGACCCCAATGTCACCGTGTCGGATGCCGAACGCGAAGCGCGACAAAAGGCGACCCAAGAGGCGTACGCCAACCTGCGAACAAAAATCTCCAACATCCTGACGGCCGAGCAGCGGACGCTGATCGAACAAATCAACGCCGCTCACCTGGAAGTCTCGAAGGCCGCCGCGGACGAATTCGGAGTGCAATTCACGACCGCCAAAGGCAACGAGGATTTACAGAAGACGCTGCAACAACAGAAACGCGACCGCATCGCCTCCAATTTCAAATCCAAACTGGAAGGCATCCTTTCCCCCAACCAAAAAGCCGCCTGGGAAAAAGCCGCCGCCGAGGAACTGGCGAACGCCGCGAAACCAAAACCACAGAAATAGGAATCTCGTACGGGCAGGAACACTCATCGACGCTGATCTTCGCTAATCGGGACAAAAACAGATGAGCGTTGATTAGCGAAGATGAGTGTTCCCAAAACTGAGCGGACTCCAACGAGTTCAATTCTTTCCGTGCTGATCGCGGCGTGTTCTCGGCGCGTCCGGATGCGTTCCTTCCAACCGCTTGATCTCTCGGTCGAAGTCCGAGAGGTATTCCGTGTCCTGACGTTGGCGGTAAACCTCGTATTCCCAATCCGCTTTGAGCTTCGCCTCCAGCGCACTCACCTGCCCTTTGTCTTGGAGGATCGGATAGTTCGACAGCTCCAGGAAGCTGTGCAGGAACGTGATCCAATCGGCCATCTTCATCAGGATGCCGCGCTCGGCCCGGTTCTCCGCCAGATCGAGGTACGCAGATACGATCCGGTTCAGCTCTTTCACATGCGCCTCGCTCAGGTAGTTCTTCGCGACCGATACGTCAGACTTCAGAATTTTTCCGCTCGGCGCACGCTTCCATGTCGTCAGGCCCATGTAGATTTTCGTGGCATCGGCGGAGACGTAGATCAACTCCGCCGCCGTCTGACCGGTGATCGCCCAATGCAGTTTGTTCTGCACCGTGGCAAAGAACTCTTTCGTCTGTGGCGCGTCCGCGTTGTAGTCCACCGACAGCGCGTAGATGTCCGTGATCTTCTGATAGAACCGCCGCTCGCTCGCCCGGATCTCCCGAATGCGTTCCAGCAGTTCGTCAAAGTAATCCTTGCCGAAGACCTGTTTCCCCTGCTTCAGCCGCTCATCATCTAGCACGAAGCCCTTGATGATGAACTCTCGCAGCGTCTTCGTCGCCCAGATGCGGAACTGCGTGGCTTGGTAGCTGTTGACTCGGTATCCGACGGCGATGATGGCATCAAGGTTGTAGTATTTGGCGGAGTAATTTTTCCCGTCCCCGGCAGTATGTTCCAAAATGGAACATACTGAATCCTCCGCCAATTCCCCGGTGAGGAAGATGTTGCCCAAGTGCTTTGTGATGGCCGGGCGCTGCACTCCGAACAGCTCCGCCAGCGCCTTCTGCGTCAGCCAGACCGTTTCGTCCTTCAAGAACACGTCCACCTTCACAGCCCCGTCGGGCGCGGTGTAAAGCAGGAATTGGTTCTGGTCGCTCATGGTTTCAACTCTCGCCCCGTCGTTGTCGTGATCAAAGTCCGTCGGTCATTCACGGAAGATACCGTCGTTCAAAACGATTTCCGATGGTGTCAGTTCCACCGCTTCTCGTCACCGACCGAGTCCTCTTCGACAGCCGAGCCTTGTTCTCCGCGCCGCCCACCACCGAGTCCGAAATCGAAGCCCAACGCCGCAAGCCTCAACCTCCGCTCCGCCGCACCGTGACCGGCCGCCATCCGCTGCTGCGCCTCATCGGCCGCGACAATCTGGACCTCGTCCAACCCTGGATCGAGGACTGGGCTCCCATCGTCGCCGGGTGGCTGCGCGCCGGCCTGTCACCGTCCGTCTTCACTCCATCAATTCCTTACGAAGTCTGGCGTGAGGAAGTTGAATCGCGGTTGACCAAAATGGTCGAACTCGCTGCGCACGCTTTTTTAATACGCTTCAACACACTTGCTTGGCGATGTCGCGTCAAGTCGTGTTCCCATAGACGCAGCACTCGCCAGCCTTTCAGGCGAAGTAGTCGCGTTACCCGTTGGTCCCGTGACTTGTTCGCCGTTAGTTTCTTCCGCCAGAAGGCCGCGTTGGACTTCGGTTGCGTGCCATGAACCGGGCAACCGTGCCAGAAACAACCGTCAACAAAAATCGCGAGCTTGAGCTTGGTGAAAACGAAATCCGGGTGAACCTTGCAACGGCGTCCGTTACGTCGCTTGAGAGTTCGCGTTGCCGAATTTTCCGGCACTGAGATTTTGAGAGACAACGACAAGTGCCTTCGCCATCCCGTGATATCGTGCTCGCGAAAGACGCGCACCAGGGCTAACTCGGTGGCCTTGTTTCCGCGACAGCGAATCTTCGACATCACCTGAGAGCGTTTCGCTTTGGTGAAGACGTCGGACATGTGATGTGCCGTCGATCTCACGAACAACCGGGGATCGATCCGTCGAAGATTTGCATATGACGGGTAAGAAGTTGAGGATCAGGAAGCCACCGATCCGGTAAGGCGATTCGTTTCCCGGAGTACGCGACAAGAAACCGTTCAACCGCTTGGCTCGCTACGAGCTTGGATGCGTCGGGATCGATCAGGACTTGATAATCCGGAGTTATCGCGAGAACTCCGGTGTCAAACGCCCGATCGTGCAAGGCACAGAGACAGAGTCCATTGCACGGGTTCATACGAACGGATTTGTCTGCCGACCATGGCACGATGTGCGACGCAACGAGCAACCGTTGAATTGGCAGACCGCAAACCGCACATTGAAAGCGGTATCCTGCGAGGATGATGGAACGAAATAGATGTTGGTTGACTCGCACCTTCGTCACGACTTGCTTGTCGAGGCCTTGAATATTTTCCCATTCAACCGACCGAGACACCCGTAGTGATGTCTTCGTGAAACGGGAAAATGCTAACTCAGAGTCATATCCCACTTGCTCCGGTGTCGATGCGAACTCATTCCAAATCTCTGCATCAAGGCGTGAAGTCTTCTGAAGTCCTTTAATGCCACGTGCCTGCTGGTTCGGATCCAACGACGCGATGTTGCAACATTTCATGGCTACGGCACTCGGAATCCGTTCGAGTGACTGTGCCAGAGCAATGATGTCCGGATTTCGAGCGTGCAGCTTGCCGAATGGCGTTCGGCAATAGAAGTTGAAAGCAGCCAATGTTTCGTCACGATTCCAAGGAATTCCTGCCATGACAGTCCATCGACGATGTTTGGTTTATGAACTTCACCTGCCAGAGACCAGCGGTGGATTGCTGCGACGATTTGAACTCCGGCTTCGCGAACCCCCAACTGCTGCCAACAAAGCCGCAGAAAAGATCCGATCCGCGAACTCTCATGTTGTCATCACGTTTTCTGTTCGGAGCTTTGCCAAGTGGCAATTCACAATTGAGAATAGCGTGGCCCGGCAACGGCCAACAACTTCGAGTACTCACACTCAGGTCAAATAATTAGCGTTGAACTCCGAATTGGCCAGAACGTAGACGGCATTCACGTTTTCTGCGAGGCATTGTGGCGAATATCGGGTGAGCGCCCACCGTCAGCGTTCACCCGTCGCCGCGAACATCGAAAGAATTCTGATGAGCCAAGAAAATATTGAACCGCGTGAGAGTGCGTCGTCGTCGGCATCGCCTTTGTTTGGCGGCGATCTGATCGAAGTGTCTCGCGACGATCTGCGGACAGTTACTTCGGCGATTTTGTCATGCTGGATCTACGAGTGGACTTCAGGTGGAGGTCACGGACATCGAGAATGTAGATTCTGCCGTGAAGACCAAGAGGTCGATTGGAGCGTTGCGGGCGGAAGAACGATTCGCGAGGAACATTCATCGGAGTGCCCGGTGTTGGTCGCGAGGTCGATCCAACCTCTCAGGTGAATTGCGGTTCGTTGTTTCTGCCTCCCAACAGTGCAATGCGCGATTAGGGGTGGTCATCGCAAGTCGGCGTTCGGTGCGGCGAGCGGCTTTTCGGGCGTAGCGGTCGCGACGTGTTTCAGATTCTAACTTCATTCGCTGTGGCATTCCCATCGCTGCCTTGAGTTCTGGTACTTGCAGCATCCGCATGACATGGCCGTGCGTTGGATCCGGTTTAACAACGGCGAAACGGTCTACTGTCGTAATGGTTCGCAACGGACGGTTGAGCTGCTGCCAACCACCGCAACCGTCCGAGCCATAATAAACAAGGAGAAATGGTTTCTTCTTTCCTAACGCTGCGAATCCGCGTTTGGCTCGCTCCAGTGTTGCTTTCGCACGATTCGGTCTACGCAACGGCGTCCAAGCATATTTGCCATTCAGGTCCACCACGTCGGCAATTCTCTTTGGCTTTGACTTCCGGGGGGACAGTTTGGGCGGCGACTGTTGATTGTCCGCAAGAAGAAACAAACGGTTGCGGGATTGTGGAACGCCAAACTGTGCGGCGTTCAACACCTGTTCGCGCAGGTTATAGCCGAGCTTCTCAAGTGACGACTTGAATTCGGAATAGCGGCTCCATTTTCGCATGTTGACGACGTTTTCAACGATCAGCCAACGTGGTTTGAATGCCTCCGCAAAACGCACAACCTGAAACGCAGTCTCCTTACTTTGTTCGCATCGCGGCTTGTTGCCTTTGGCTGGACTGTGGTTCGTGCATTCGGGAGAAGCGAGGATCAAGTGAATTCGACCAAGCCGCTTTGCCAGTGCGGTGACATCGACTTCCTCCAGACGGCCAGAAATAAATTCTGCTTCGGGGAAATTGGCATCATGAACTTCTCCTGCGAGAGGCCAGAGGTCGATTGCCGCGACGATTTCAACTCCGGCTTCGCGCGCCCCCCAACTGCTGCCACCAGCACCGCAAAAAAGATCCAATCCGCGAACTCTCATGATGTCATCACGTTTTCTGAAATTGCGCTGAGCTTGGCCAAGCGGCAATTTGAATTTAAGAATGCTTTGGTCGGCTCACTGCCAGCGGCCTTGCACACTTAGTCTCAGGTCAAATGGCTGACGTTGAACTCCGAATCGGCCAGAACGTAGCCGGCATTCAAGTTTGTCCGCAAGGCGTTGTGTCGAATGTCGGCGAGATGCGGACGGCGTTCAGTTCGACAACAACTCCGCTCGAATAAGGGCAGGACTCGCATGAAGCAAGTCTCAAAGCTGATGGTCTCCGGCGACATACACGTTCGTGTCGAAGAAAACCTTCATGGTTGATATCGCACGGTTTCAATGGCTCGATCAATCGCTGCTTGGTCGATGCCTCGTTGTCGAGCAACTTGCCGCGCTTGGGTGGCCGCGATCTGCCATTCGGCTTCGGCTCTAGCAGCCAGACGCTCTTCAAGCAGAAGTCGTTCGTTTTCATCAAGGGTGTCGATTTGACTCAGAATCTGCTCGACGGTAGCTGCGCTCATGGAACACCTCGATATCGAACGGCTGGCTTTGTGGATGACGATGGCATTCTGGGTTGCCGAAACCGGGAGTGTCAATCGGCTGCGAGGAACTCTGATTGGCGCTGATCTTCGCTGATGGGAACAAATGGGAAACTCAGTGTTGCCTGCTTTGATTAGCGAAGATCAGTGGAGATTAGCGTTCCATAATTCATGCTTGCGCCGGAGCTAGATGAAGGTCGGACAGGACGAAGCGTTTCCATTGCAGTTCGCCTTTGTGGCCGAAGTTGAGCAGGTAGCCGACTGGCGGGCGGGCGATGCGCATGTAGTTGAAGAGTTGGGCTTCGTGATCCGAGGTCAGTTCGGTGACCGCTTTCAATTCAACGACGATCCCTTCGTAAACGAACAAGTCGGGCTTGTAGACGGTTTCGATTTGATGTTCTTTGTAGATCAAGCGAAGTTCGTGTTTGGATCGAAACGAAATGCCGCGCAACTGCAACTCGATTTCGAGGCACTGCTGATAGACCTCCTCCGCCATGCCGTAGCCAATCTGGTTGTAGACCTCAAATGCCGCTCCCATGAACTTGTAGCCTTCTTCTTTGAACATGATTTGGTCTCCAGGAAAGAAACGGAAAAGGTGGGAACACTAATCGACGCTAATTAACGCTAATCCGGGCAAGTCAAAAAACAATTCAAAATCAGATTAGTGCCGATTAGCGAAGATTAGTGTTCCAAAAACTCTTCTCTCTTCCAACAAAAACGCCCAGCCGTTTGAGGGCTGGGCGTTTGAGGTTTTGGTTTGAGTGGTGGGTCTCGATGACTCGACGCCACCCTACGGGGTTACTTCTTTTCGAGAGCGGCTTGGGCTGCCGCCAAGCGGGCGATGGGCACTCGGAACGGCGAGCAACTGACGTAATCGAGGCCGGCGTTGTGGCAGAACTTGACGCTGTCGGGGTCGCCGCCGTGTTCGCCGCAGATGCCGACTTTGAGGTGCTGGTTGTGCTTCGCCTTTCGAGCGGCTCGGCCTTTCGTTACGCCGATCTCGATCAACTGGCCGACGCCGTTGACGTCGATTGACTGGAACGGGTCGACCGGCAGGATCTTGTCCTTCAGGTACGTTGGCATGAAGCCCTTGATGTCGTCGCGGCTGAAGCCGAACGTCATTTGGGTCAGGTCGTTGGTGCCGAAGCTGAAGAACTCGGCTTCCTCGGCGATCTTGTCGGCGGTCAACGCGGCTCGCGGGAGCTCGATCATCGTGCCGATGAGGTACTCGACTTTGATGCCGGCTTTCTTCATGCACTCTTCGGCGACGGCGATCGCTCGCTTCTTCAGCAGAATCAATTCTTCGACGACGCCGACGAGCGGGATCATGATTTCTGGCAGGACCGTCTTGCCCTTCTTCTGGACTTCGATCGCGGCCTCGATGATCGCGCGGACCTGCATGTCGCCGATTTCGGGGAAGACGATCGGCAAGCGGCAGCCTCGGAATCCCATCATGGGGTTCATCTCGTGCAGTTCATCGACTCGCTCGAAGATCTTTTCGACGCTGACACCGATCTGCTTGGCGACCGCTTCCGCGCCGGCGAGGTTGTCTTTCTGCGGCAGGAATTCGTGTAGCGGCGGGTCGAGCAGGCGGATTGTGACCGGCAGTCCGGCCATTGCTTCGAAGATGCCGACGAAGTCCGCTTTCTGGAACGGTTCAATTTTCGCGAGCGCCTTTTGGCGGTCTTCCACCGTGGTGGCGAGGATCATCTCACGCACGGCGGTGATGCGGTCGTCACCGAAGAACATGTGCTCGGTGCGGCAGAGGCCGATCCCTTCGGCTCCGAACTCGAGTGCCTTCAGTGAGTCGGCCGGGCTGTCGGCGTTGGTCCGAATCTTGAGCGTGCGGAACTTGTCTGCCAGGGTCATCAGCGTCGCGAAGTCGCCGGTCATTGTCGGCGGAATCGTCTCGACCTTGCCGATCATCACGTCGCCGGTCGTGCCGTTGATCGTCACGAAGTCGCCGGCCTTGAGCGTGTTGCCCGCGATGTTGACGGTCTGCGACTTCTCGTCGATCTTGACCGCTTCGCAACCGACGACGCACGGCTTGCCCCAACCACGAGCGACGACGGCCGCGTGGCTCGCCTTGCCGCCGGTGCTGGTCAGGATGCCCTTCGCGAGGTGCATGCCCGCGACGTCTTCCGGGCTGGTCTCTTTGCGGACGAGCATGATCGGATCGTTCGGGAATTTCACCGCGTGTGCGACGGCGGCTTCGGCCGAGAGGACGATTTTGCCGCTGGCCGCTCCGGGACTGGCTGCGATCCCTTGCGCGACCGACTTGACCTTCGACTTCGGATCGAGCTGCGGCTGCAACAGGTGATTCAGCGATTCAGGATTCACTCGCTTGAGTGCGGTCTCTTCGTCGATCAGCCCTTCCTTCAGCATCTCGACGGCGATGCGGACGGCCGCCGTTCCGGTTCGCTTTCCGCTGCGAGTTTGCAGCATGTAGAGCGTTCCCTCTTGCACGGTGAACTCGATGTCCTGCATTTCCTTGTAGTGCTTTTCGAGGCTCGCTCGGATGCCACAGAGTTGCTCGTAAACCTTGGCGTTGTACTTGGCGAGTTCCGCGATCGGCTCCGGCGTGCGGATGCCGGCGACGACGTCTTCGCCCTGCGCGTTGACGAGGTAGTCGCCGTAGAACAGGTCCTCGCCGGTGTTCGGGTCGCGTGTGAACGCGACGCCGGTTCCCGACGTGTCACCCATGTTGCCGAACACCATCGCCTGCACATTGACCGCCGTGCCGCGCAGTCCGCTGATGCGTTCGATGCGGCGGTACTCTTGAGCCTTGTTTCCCATCCACGAGTTGAACACGGCGTTGATGGCGAGCATCAGTTGCTTCTTCGGCTCTTGCGGGAAGTCATCGCCGACGTGCTTCTTGTAAACCGCCTTGTAGCGCTTCACGAGTTCTTTGAGATCGTCGACGGTCAGGTCGGTGTCGAGCTTCACGTTCTTCTCGGCCTTGAGCTTGGAGATTTCGTGCTCGAACTCTTCGTGCTCGACCCCCATCGCGGTCGAGCCGAACATGTCGATGACGCGGCGGTAGCTGTCGTAAGCGAATCGCTCATTGCCGGTCTTCTTCACCAGTCCCTCAACGCTGGCATCGGTCAGGCCGAGGTTGAGAATCGTGTTCATCATGCCGGGCATCGAGAGCGCCGCACCGGAGCGAACGGAAACCAGCAGCGGGTCAGCCGGATCGCCGAACTTCTTTCCGGCGATGGCTTCGGTCTTGGCGAGTGCCGCGTCGATCTCCGGGATGGCCGCGTCCGGGATTTTCTTCCCCTGCTCGTAGTAAGCGGCACAAACCTCTGTCGTGATCGTGAATCCTGGCGGGACCGGGATGCCAATCAGACACATCTCGGCGAGGTTGGCTCCCTTACCGCCGAGGAGCGTTTTCATCTTGCCGTCACCATCCGCACTTTTGCCGCCGAAGAAATAAACGTGCTTGTTCCCAGACATGAAATTTTTCCCTTGGAGTAAACGCCGCACCGCCGTCTCAAAACACGATCAGCCCAGGTCAATCAACCACAAAGTGGGGGCGAACGTTGCCCAACCGAGGCCAGCCGTGGCGCAGCAAGCGGGGGAAATTAGCGACCGCCAGCGGCCTTCTCAAGCAACCCCATCCGCTGCTTGACAGTGAGCCGGTGCCGTGGAACAGTGTCGGAGCAACCGAGTCGATGACACGCGAACGGAATCCGATTTTGAAGTTGAGCAGGGCCTCACAATGTCCACACTTTTGTCTCCAGCACCGACGAAGACCGAGCGACCGGCGTGGCCGTTGCGCCGGTTTTCGGTGGCTGAGTACCGCCGGTGGACGGAGGCTGGTCGATTCGCGGAAGACGACAACTTCGAACTGCTGGAAGGGTGGATTGTCGAAAAGAGGCCCAAGAACCCGCCGCACGACAGTCGCGTCACTTGGACACAATCTCTCCTGCAACGTGAGTTGCCTGCCGGTTGGCATTGCCGCAATCAATGCTCGCTGGAGACGCTCGACAGCGTGCCGGAACCGGATCTCGCGATTGTGCGCGGGAGCATCCTGGACTACGCCGATCGGCATCCGACCGGAGCGGATGCCGCGCTGGTTATTGAAGTGGCCGACACGTCACTCGCGACGGATCG